>CALLNA010000187.1 GCA_938005655.1 uncultured Novosphingobium sp. | reverse complement strand
GTTGCCTTCCTCGGTGTAGAACTTCAGCGCGAAGCCGCGGATGTCGCGCTCGGCGTCGGCCGCGCCGCGCTCGCCGGCGACGGTGGTGAAGCGGGCGAACATCTCGGTCTTCTTGCCGACCTCGGAGAAGATCTTGGCCCGGGTGTAGCGGGTGATGTCGTGGGTGACGGTGAAGGTCCCGAAGGCGCCCGAGCCCTTGGCGTGCATCCGCCGCTCGGGGATCACCTCGCGGACGAAGTTGGCGAGCTTCTCGTTCAGCCAGACGTCCTGCGACAGCAGCGGCCCGCGCGGGCCGGCGGTCAGCGAGTTCTGGTTGTCGGGCACCGGGGCGCCGAAGGCCGTGGTCAGGTGGGTGACGGGGCACTTGCCGCGATTGATTGGGTTCTCAGACATGCCTGCTCCTCCTCTGCGTGAGTCTTGCGACGACTAGGTCCTCGCGGGGTCGAGCGAACAATACGCAATTCTCCTGGAGCGGCTAAGTCGATTAAAGTGAAATTTGTGATCGGTTTTTGCGATCAAGAGCCGTTCTCGGCCTGCCTCTGGCGCGATGGCCGGGCGCGCCCTATAGGCGCGGCACGAAAAAACCGTGATGGAGGCGGGGTGTACAGCAAGACCAAGTCGCTGATGGCGCGCGGCAGCGCCTTCCTGGGGAGCGACTACGCCATTTTGTGCGGCGCCATGTCGTGGGTGTCGGAGCGCAACCTCGTCGCCGCGATCAGCAATGCCGGCGGCTTCGGCGTGATCGCCTGCGGGGCGATGACCCCCGACCTGCTCGACGCCGAGATCGCCGCGACCAAGGCGCTGGCGACGAAGCCCTTCGGCGTGAACCTGATCACCATGCACCCCTTGCTGTTCGACCTGATCGCGGTCTGCGCGAAGCACGGCGTCGGCCATGTGGTGCTGGCCGGCGGCATCCCGCCCAAGGGCTCGATCGAGGCGCTCAAGGCCGCCGGGGCCAAGGTGATCTGCATCCCGCCGACGCTGGCCCTGGCCAGGAAGTACCTGCGCTCGGGCGCCGACGCCCTGGTGATCGAGGGCAGCGAGGCGGGCGGCCACATCGGCCCGGTCGCGACCTCGGTCCTCGCCCAGGAGATCCTGCCCGAGCTGGCCGACGACCACCTGGTCTTCGTCGCCGGGGGGATCGGCCGGGGCGAGGCGATCGCCGGCTACCTCGAGATGGGCGCGGCCGGCGTCCAGCTCGGCACGCGCTTCGCCTGCGCCAGCGAATCGATCGCCCATCCGGACTTCAAGAAGGCCTTCTTCCGCGCCAACGCCCGCGACGCGGTCGCCTCGGTCCAGGTCGACCCGCGCCTGCCGGTGATCCCGGTCCGCGCGCTCAAGAACAAGGGCACCGAGGAGTTCACCGCCAAGCAGCTCGAGGTTGCCCGGCTGCTCGACGAGGGCCAGGTCGACATGACCGAGGCCCAGCTCCAGATCGAGCACTTCTGGGCCGGCGCCCTGCGCCGCGCGGTGATCGAGGGCGACGTCGAGAACGGCTCGATCATGGCCGGCCAGTCGGTCGGCATGGTGACGCAGGAGGAGCCGGTGGCCGCCATCATCGCCGAGCTGCTGGGCGAAAGCGAGACGGCGCTGGCGCGGCGCTGAGAAGGGGCGAAGCAGAGTGTCCGAAGTCCAGATCCTGACCCTGTCCTGCCGCGACCGCCCGGGGATCACCGCGCGCGTCACCGGCTACCTGTTCGACAAGGGCTGCAACATCATCGAGGCGCAGCAGTTCGACGATCTGGAGGGCGGCGACTTCTTCATGCGCGTCGCCTTCGATCCGGGTCCGGCCGATCCCGAAGCGCTGCGCGCCGGCTTCGGCCCGCTGGCGGGCGAGCTTGCGATGCGCTGGAACATGCGCAGCCGCGACCGGGCGCGCAAGGTCCTGCTCCTCGTCAGCAAGTTCGACCACTGCCTGGCCGACCTGCTCTACCGCGTCGGCATCGGCGAACTGGCGATGGAGGTCGTCGGCATCGTCTGCAACCACCCGCGCGAGGCGTTGAGCTATGCGGCGGTCGGCGCCGTGCCGTTCCACCACCTGCCGATCACCCGCGAGACCAAGGAGGCCCAGGAAGCCCAGATCCGCGAGATCGTGAAGGAAAGCGGGGCCGAGCTGGTCGTGCTCGCCCGCTACATGCAGATCCTCTCGGACGAGATGGCCGCCTTCCTCGCCGGCCGCTGCATCAACATCCACCACTCGTTCCTGCCGGGCTTCAAGGGGGCCAAGCCCTATCACCAGGCCCATGCCCGCGGGGTGAAGATGATCGGCGCGACCGCGCACTACGTCACCGCCGATCTGGACGAAGGGCCGATCATCCATCAGGATGTCGAGGCGATCACCCACGCCGACCGGCCCGACGACCTCGTCCGCAAGGGCCGCGACATCGAGCGCCGGGTCCTCGCCGAGGCGGTCCGCCTGCACCTGGAGGACCGCGTGCTGCTCAACGGCAGCCGGACCGTGGTGTTCAGGAGCTGAAGAGGAGAGAAGCGCGATGCCGGTGAAGGGACTCGACCACGTCAACATCATCGCCGCCGACCTCGACGAGACGACGCGCTTCTACGAAAGCCTGCTCGGCTTCCGCTACGGCGGGCGGCCGAGCGAGATGAACTTCGCCGGCGGCTGGTTCTACGACCAGGACGACCGGCCGATCATCCACGTGATGACCTTCGATCCCGTCCGCCACGGCGACCAGGCGCGCCACACCATGCCGACCGGCTCGATCGACCACGTCGCGCTCGCCTGCGAGGACTTCGCCGGCACGATCCGCCGCTGCGAGGAACTGGGCGTCGCGCACCGCGTCAACGACCGCAAGTACGGCGACCTGCGCCAGGTCTTCGTCACCGATCCCAACAACGTGACCCTGGAACTGAACTTCGCGGGGGATTGAGGGGCTGGCCGGGGCGAGCCCCTGCGCCTCGCTCGTCGCCCCGGACTTGATCCGGGGTCCCGCTCCCTTTTCCCGCGTCGCGCAGGAAGAAGCGGGGCCCCGGATCAAGTCCGGGGCGACGGGGTTGATGATGGCCTCCGTTTCCTGCCCCATCCGGGTCATTCGGCGGCCGGATTTGCAAACGACATGATCGCCTCTGAAGAGGAGGGGAGAAGCCCCGCCCCTCACACGATCTTCAACGTCCCCAGCAGTCCGCCGTCCACCGCCCAGCTCTGCGCGGTGACGTGGCTGGCGTCGTCCGACAGCAGGAAGGCGGCGACATTGGCGGCTTCCTCGGGCCGGCCGATCCGCTGCTGCGGCACCCGCGCGGCCATGGCCGCCTTGAAGTCCTCGGGCGTGCCGGAGAGCATCGGCGTGTCGATGAAGCCCGGCGCCAGCGCGCGGCCGCGCGCGCCCGCCGGCGCGGCCTCCATCGCGATTGCCCGCGCGATCCCGACGACGGCGTGCTTGCTCGCGCAATAGCCGATGTTGCCGACCATCCCGGTCTCGCCGCCGAGGCTCCCGGTGATGAGGATCGCGCCCCGCCCCCGCGCGGTCATCGCCGGCAGGACGTGGCGCACCGCCCAGAACGGCGAGTGGACGTTGACCCGCATGACCTCGGCGAAGGCCTCGTCGGTATAGTCCGGGGTCAGGGCGTAGATGCCTTCCGCCGCCGCATTGAGGAACAGCCCGTCGATCGGCCCGTGCCGCGCCACCGCCGCGTCCAGCGCGGCGACGAGCTGGCCCTGGTCGCCGACGTCGGCCGCGATCCAGGCGGCGGCCTCGCCCAGCGCGCGGGCGGCCTCCTCCAGCAATCCGGCGCGCCGCGCGATCAGCGTGACCTTGGCGCCGAGCCCGACGATCTTCGCGGCGGTCGCCCGGCCGATCCCGGTCGAGGCGCCGGTGACGACCACGTGCTGGCCGGTGAAATCCATTCTTGCTCTCCCGTTGACGCCGCAGGCCGCAGCTTGCAGGCTATTGCCCGGAAGAGCGGGGGACAAGCCGGAGGCAAGACCCATGTGCGACGACCGTACCCTGTCCGACGATGACGCCGCCCTCGCCGCGAGGGGCATGAGCCGCCGCGAGTTCGCGGCGTTGGGCGCGGCCGGGGCCCTGGCGGGCTATGCCACGCTGGTCGAGGCCGTGACTCCCGCCGGCGGGCTCGCCGAACGGATGGTCGAGGTGCCGACGCCCGACGGGCGCTGCGACGCCTTCCTGGTCCACCCCGCGCGGGGCGGCCGCCATCCGGGGGTGATCCTCTGGCCCGACGTGCTCGGCCTGCGCGAGGTCAAGAAGGCGATGGCCCGCCGTCTCGCCGGGGCCGGCTATGCAGTGCTGGCGGTCAATCCCTACTACCGCAGCTTCAAGGGCGAGCTGGGGCTCGACTTCTCGGCGTTCCGCACGCCCGAGGGGCAGGCCAGGCTCGGCCCGGCGCGGGCCGCGCTGACGCCCGCGGCGATCGCCCGCGACGGCGCCGCCTACGTCGCCTTCCTCGATGCCCAGGCGGCGGTCGACAAGCGGCGCGGCATCGGCACCCAGGGCTATTGCATGGGCGGCCCCTTCACGATCCGCACCGCGGCGGCCGCGCCGGGCCGGGTCCGTGCGGCGGCGAGCTTCCACGGCGCCGGGCTCGTGACCGCACAGCCGGACAGCCCGCACCTGCTGCTCGGGCAGACCCGGGCCTCCTATCTTTTCGCCATCGCCCGCAACGACGACGCCACGGCCCCCGCCGACAAGGACACCCTGCGCCGCGCCGCCGCGGCGGCCGGGCGCCCGGCCGAGATCGCGGTCTATGCCGCCGACCACGGCTGGTGCGTCCCCGACGCCCCGGCCTACAACCGGGCCGAGGCCGAGCGCGCCTGGAGCCGCCTGCTGGCGCTCTACGCCCGGCTCTAGGTGCTTGGAAGCGGCACCGGCCCACTCCCCCGGCCCGACCACCCAGAGCCTATCCTGTCGGGTGGTCGGGCCGGGGGAGTGGGCCGGTGCCGCACCTGATTCGGCGCAGCCGAATCAGACTTCAGGGCCGCCTCCCTCCCTTGCGGCCCGCGCCACGGGCGCTAACATGCCCCCGGGCTCTGGATGAGGTGAGACGATGGGCGGGTTTCTTCAAGTCGCGTTTATGCTGGCCGTGGTGGCCTTCGTCTTCCTGGCGATGGGCGTCCGCGTCGTCCGCCAGGGCTACGTCTATACGATCGAGCGGCTCGGCAAGTATTCGCTGGCGGCGACGCCGGGCCTGCACCTGATCATCCCGTTCATCGACCGTGTCGGCCACAAGGTGAACATGATGGAGCAAGTGCTCGACATCCCGGGGCAGGAGATCATCACCCGCGACAACGCCATGGTCGGGGTCGACGCGGTGGTCTTCTTCCAGGTGCTCGACGCGGGCAAGGCGGCCTACGAGGTGTCCAACCTCTATGTCGCGATCATGCAGCTCACCACGACCAACCTGCGCACGGTGATGGGCTCGATGGACCTCGACGAGACCCTGTCGAAGCGCGACGAGATCAACGCCAAGCTGCTGGTCGTGGTCGACCACGCGACCGCGCCTTGGGGGGTCAAGATCACCCGCGTCGAGATCAAGGACATCCGCCCGCCGGCCGACATCTCCAACGCCATGGCCCGGCAGATGAAGGCCGAGCGCGAGAAGCGCGCCCAGATCCTCGAAGCCGAGGGCTCGCGGGCCTCGGAGATTCTGCGCGCCGAGGGCGAGAAGCAGGGCGCGATCCTCCAGGCCGAGGGCCGCCGCGAGGCCGCCTTCCGCGACGCCGAGGCCCGCGAGCGCGAGGCCGAGGCCGAGGCCAAGGCGACGCAGATGGTCTCCGACGCGATCGCCGCCTCGGGCGCCCAGGCGCTCAACTACTTCATCGCCCAGAAATACACCGAGGCGGTCAGCCAGTTCGCCACCTCGCCCAACGCCAAGACCATCCTCTTCCCGGTCGAGGCGACCCAGCTCATCGGTTCGCTCGGCGGGATCGGCGAGCTGGTCAAGGAAGCGGTCGGCGGCGGTAACGGCGGGGGCGGCAGCCCGCGCCCGGCCGCGCCCTCGGCTCCGCGCGCCTCCTCGGTGCCGCCCAGCAACCCGCAAATGCCGCGATGACCGGCGGGCTCGAGAGCTTCGACGCGCATTGGGCCTGGCTCGGGCTGGGCCTGATCCTCGCCGTGGCCGAGATGGTCATTCCCGGCGTCTTCCTGATCTGGCTGGCCGGCGCGGCGATCGTCACCGGCGTCCTCGCCTGGGCCGTGCCGCTCGGCCTGCCGCTCCAGATCGTGGTCTTCGCCGTCCTCGCCATCCTCGCCGTCTTCACCGGCCGCCGCTACCTGCGCGCCAATCCGGTCGAGCCTGCCGACCCGCTGATGAACGACCGCGGCGGGCGGCTGGTCGGCGAGACCGTGGTCGTCACCCATGCGATCGACGGCGGGACCGGGCGGGTCCGCCAGGGCGACGGCGAATGGCTCGCCCGCGGCCCCGACGCGGAACCCGGCACCCGGATGCGCGTATCCGGCCACGACGGTGCGGTGCTTATTGTCGAGCACTTGCACTGAGCCCATATGGGCGGGCGAAAGGTGACGAGATGACCGACAAGCTGACCCTGACCGACGCCGAATGGCGCGAGCGCCTGAGCCCCGAGCAGTACCAGATCCTTCGCCACGCCGGGACCGAGCGGGCCTTCACCGGCCAGTACGAGCAGAACAAGGCGGAAGGGCTCTACGCCTGCGCCGGCTGCGGCGCGCCGCTGTTCAGCTCCGACACCAAGTACAATTCGGGCTCGGGCTGGCCGAGCTATACCGCCCCGGTCGCCGAGGGCGCGGTCGACGAGCATCGCGACGCCTCGCACGGCATGGTCCGCACCGAGGTCCGCTGCGCCCGCTGCGAGGGGCATCTCGGCCACGTCTTCCCCGACGGGCCGGGGCCGACCGGGCTGCGCTATTGCATCAACAGCGCCAGCCTCGACTTCAAGCCGAAGGAATAGGCCCCGGTCCGTTAACCCTGTGTTAGGCATGATCTATGCACAGCGCAGCGCGTACCGATGCGTGATGACTTTGCTTTCGCGCCGAGCGAGGGGTAACTAAAGCCAGATGGCCAGAGCCGACATCCCGCGGCGCAGCAGTTCCGGGGCTCCGCCGCCCCAGGCTCCCAAGCCCCCGAAGCAGCGCTCGTTCCTGGGCCGCTGGGTCCGCCGGCTGCTCGTCTGGGGCGTGGCCCTGGCCCTGCTCGGGGCGATCGTCCTGGCCGCGGCCGTGGGCATCACCGCGCGCTCGCTGCCCTCCTACGAGGAGCTCAAGACCAGCCAGAACGGCCAGATGATCGTCGTCCGCGCCCGCGACGGGTCGGAACTCGTCAGCCTCGGGCCGAGCTACGGCAAGTGGCTACCCTACGACCAGATTCCGCAGGTGATGAAGGACGCGATGGTCTCGGTCGAGGACCGGCGCTTCCGCTCGCACATCGGCATCGATCCGATCGGCTTGCTCCGCGCCTTCAAGGTGCGGACCGAGAAGGGCGTCTGGCGTCAGGGCGCCTCGACCATCACCCAGCAGCTCGCCCGCACGGTGTTCCTCAACAATTCGCGGACCTTCGACCGCAAGATCCGCGAGGCGGTGCTGGCGCTGGCGCTCGAATGGAACTTCTCGAAGGACCAGATCCTCGAGCTCTACCTCAACAAGGTCTATTTCGGCGGCGGCGCCTATGGCGTCGATTCGGCGAGCCGCAAGTTCTTCGGCCATCCCGGCTCGGAGATCACCCTGCCCGAGGCGGCGATCATCGCCGGCCTGGTCAAGGCGCCCTCGCACTATTCGCCCACGGCCGACGCCAAGGCCGCGGTCGACCGCGCCCGGGTCGTGCTCGGGGTCATGGCCGACGCCGGGGCGATCACCAAGGAGCAGGCGGATTCGACCGACCTCGACGTGAAGTTCGCGGCCGAGGGCAGCCAGAACTCGGTGCGCTACTTCACCGACTGGGCCCTGCCGCAGCTCGACCTGCTGCTGCCCGAGAACCAGGAGCCGATCGAGGTCTGGACCACGCTCGATCCCAAGCTCCAGAAGGCGGCGACCGCCGCCGTGGTCGGCAACGCGCCCAAGGGCGCGCAGGGCGCGCTGGTTAGCCTCGACCGCGACGGGGCGGTCCTCGGCATGGTCGGCGGCACCGACTACGTCACCTCGAACTACAACCGCGCGGTCAACGCCGTGCGCCAGCCGGGTTCGGCCTGGAAGCTGTTCGTCTATCTCGCCGCGCTGGAGGCCGGCTACAAGCCCGACGACCCGGTGGTCGACGAGCCGGTCAACATCAACGGCTGGAGCCCGCACAATTCGGGCGGCGGCTATGCCGGGCAGATCGATATCCGCACCGCCTTCGCCTATTCGAAGAACACCGTCGCCGCCTCGCTCGGCAATGCGATCGGCTTCGGCTCGGTCGCCTCGATGGCGCGGCGCTTCGGCATCTCCACGCCGATCAACACCATGCCCTCGATGGTCCTCGGCACCTCGGAGGTGCGCCTGATCGACATGGCCCGCGCTTTCGCCGCGGTCTCGGCCAAGGGCGTCTCGGTCGAGCCCTACGGCATCACCAAGGTCACGACGGTCGACGGCAAGGTGCTCTACAGCCACCCGGTCCAGCAGGGTCAGGTCCTGGTCCCGCCCTATGTCGCGGCGGGGATCACCGACCTGCTCCAGACCGCGGTCAACATCGGCACCGGCCGCGCCGCGCAGATCGGCCGCCCGGTCGCGGGCAAGACCGGCACGACCAGCTCGAACAAGGACGGCTGGTTCATGGGCTTCTCCAGCGGGATCACCACCGGCGTGTGGATGGGCCGCGACGACGCCAAGCCGGTGCCGGGCCTCCAGGGCGGCCACGCCCCGGCGCGCGCCTTCGCCGCCTATATGAAGGTCGCCGTGGCAGGCCGCCCGGTCGAGCAGTTCGACACCCAGCTCAAGCTCCCCGACTGGCAGCTCGAGCCCGACGACGAGGCGCTGTCGGGCGATCCCAACGGCTATTACTACTCCGACGACCAGGGCAACCTGATCGACCCGCGCAAGGACGACGGCTCCGGACCCGGCGGTATCCCGCCCGACATGTACGACAACGGCGGCCCGCCGCCCGCGGCCGCCAACGACGATTTCCTCAACCAGGCGACCGGCCGCTCGCCCCCCGAGCCGCCCCGCGCCCGCCCGACCCCGCGCTTCGCGCCGGGCGAGACGGGGCCCAGGCCCCGCGCGCAGCTGCAGCCCTATGGGGTGGGGGAATAGGCGGCCGCCTCCCAAGAAGGTGCCCGCCCAAAACCAATCATCTCTCCATCTTCGTCACCCTGAACTTGTTTCAGGGTCCATGGTGCGACCTTACCTGCCCATGCAGGGTTGCATCGTTTCGGTAGCTCGCACCATGGATGCTGAAACAAGTTCAGCATGACGGATGGCGGGTGGATCTTGCCGCCGGCTCAGCGCAGGCGGATCGGGATATAGGTCGCGGGCTTGCCGCCGCGCTGGACGCGGAGCAGCAGGGCCGGGCGGTTCGATGCCCGGGCGGCTTTGACCGCGGCTTCGAGGTCGGCGATCGACACCACGTTCCGGTAGTTGGCCGAAAGGATGATGTCGCCGCGTTGCAGGCCCTTGGCCGCGGCGTCGGACGAGGCGTCGACGGCGTTGATGACCAGCCCCTGCGTCGTCTCGGGCGCGCCGAGCTGGCGGGCGATCTGCGGCGTCAGCGGCAGGACCGACATGCCCAGCGACTGCTCCGTGACCCCTTCGCCCTGCCGCTTGGGCGGGTTGTTGAAGGGGTTGTCGTCGTTGTCGGCCTGCGGGTTCTGGTCGAAGCTCTGCTGCTGGGCCAGCTCCTCCTCGCTGGGGCGGCGGCCGACGAGCGCGGTCACGGTCAGGCGCTTGCCCTCGCGGATCAGCTCGATCGGGATGCGGGTGCCCGGCGCGGTGTTGGCGACGATGTAGGACAGCGACTGCTGCGGGGTCACTTCCTTGCCCGCGACGCGCAGGACCACGTCGCCGGCCTGGATGCCGGCCTGGGCCGCGCCCTTGCCCGGCTCGACCGCCTGGATGAACTCGCCGCGGTTGTGCGGCACGCCGAGCGAATCGGCGAGGTCCTCGTTGAGCGCCTGGACGCGCACGCCGAGGAACCCGCGCTCGATCGCCTGGCCGGTCTTGAGGCGCTCGACGATCGGGGCGGCGGTCTCGGCGGGGATCGCGAAGCCGATGCCGACGCTGCCGCCGGTCGGCGAGTAGATCGCGTTGTTGATGCCGATCACCTGGCCCTTCATGTCGAACATCGGGCCGCCCGAGTTGCCGCGGTTGATCGCGGCATCGGTCTGGAGATAGCGGTCGTAGGCCGAGCCCTGGCCGGTCGAGCGGGTCACGGCCGAGATGATCCCGGCGCTGACCGAGCCGCCCAGGCCGAAGGGGTTGCCGATCGCCAGGATCCAGTCGCCGACGCGGGCGCTGCTGCTGTCGCCGAAGCGGACGAAGGGCAGCGGCTTGGGCGAGCTGATCTTGAGCACGGCGAGGTCCGAGGCGGAATCGCGGCCCATCAGCTTGGCCGGGTACTCGGTGCCGTCGGGCATGGTCACGGTGATCGATTCGACCTGGCCCTGGCCGTCGGCGGTGATGACGTGGTTGTTGGTCACCACGTAGCCGTCGGCTGAGATGATGAAGCCCGAGCCGAGCGACTGCGCCTCGCGCGTCTGCGAGCCGCCGCCGCCCTGGTCCTGCCCGCCGAACAGGTCGGCGAAGGGGGTCCCGGCGAAGGGATTGGCCGAGGCCACCTTCACCCGCTGGCGGGTCGAGATGTTGACCACCGCGGGCTGCAATTGCTGGACGAGCTCGGCGAAGCTGGTCGGCGCGCCGGCGCGCGGCACGACCGCCTGGACTTCGCGCGCGTCGTTCTGCGCGACCTGGGCCCCGGCGGGCAGGCCGGTGGCGAGCGAGAGGGCGGCGCCGCCGAGCAGCAGCGCGGTGGTCACTCCATAAGCATAGCGCACGTTTGTCACGTCCTTCGGTTTCCTTGTTTCCGGCGCCTTGTGCCGCGCCTGTGAATTCCCCCGACGATTCACCCCTATGGATGTGAACCCAATTTGAATGACGGGCTAGCTAGCGTCCCTTGAATTGCCGCAGGTAGTCGTTGTCCGGCGACAGGATGATCGAGCTGGAGCCCTTGTTGTTCTGTCCGGCGAAGGTCTGCGAATAGGACTGCATCGCCCGGTAGAAGTCGTAGAAGCTGGCGTCCTTGTTGAAGCTGTTGGCATAGATACGCGCGGCTTCCGCTTCGGCTCCCGCCTGGACGATCTGCGCCTGCTTCTGGCCCTGGGCGCGGATCGTGGTGGCGACCTGCTCGCGGTCGGCCTTCATCCGGGCGAAGGCGCTTTCCAGCGGGGTGCCCTCGGGCAGGTCGGCGCGCTTGATCCGCACGTCGATCACCTGGGCGCCGTATTCGCGCGCCTCGCGGTCGAGCCCCTCGCGGATCTCCTTCATCGCCTGGCCGCGCTCGGCGGTCAGCAGCGACTGGAAGGTGCGCTTGCCCAGCTCCTGGCGCAGGACCGAGGCGAGGATCGGCTGCAACTGCTCGTTGACCCGCTCGGTCGAGCCGGCGGTGCGGACCATCTTGACCGGGTCGATGATCCGGAAGCGGGCGAAGGCGTCCACCTCCAGCGGGCGGCGGTCGATCGAGAGGACCTGCTGGCGCTCCATGTCGAGCGCCATGACCCGGCGGTCGATCCGCACCACCCGCTCGAAGAACGGCACGCGCAGGACCATGCCCGCGCCGGTCTGGCCGTAGTCGGCGTTGGGCTTGAACTTGTTGACCACCCGCACCGGATCGCCCAGCCGGACGACGACCGCCTGCTGGGTCTCGGGCACGACGACCACGCTGGCCAGCGCGGCCACGGCGACGGCGGCGAGGGCGACGATGGCCACGCGGTACTCGCGCCAGATCGCCTGGGGGTTCATCGCCGTCATTGGCCGTCTCCCTGGTCGGCCGCGGCGGCCTTGCGGCGCACCTCGGGCAGGGGGAGGTAGGAGGTCACGTTGTTGCCCTCGACGATGACCTTGTCGTTGTTGGCCAGGACCCGCTCCATCGTCTCGTAGTACATGCGGCGGCGCGTGACCTCGGGGGCGAGCTTGTACTGGGCATAGACCTGGTCGAAGGCCGCGGTGTCGCCCTGGGCGCGGGCGATCACCTGCTGGGCATAGGCCTGGGCGTTGGACAGGTCGCGCTGGGCTTCCTGCTGGGCGACCGTGACCTTCTGGAAGGCCTCCTTGACCGTGCCCGGCGGGTCGGCCTTCTTGAGGTCGACGCCCTGGATCGCCACGCCCGAGCGATAGGCGTCGAGCAGGGCCTGCATCCGCTGGCGCACGTTCTGCTCGAGTTGGGCGCGGCCCGCGCCGCCCATCACGTCGGCCAGCGGCAGCTCGGCGACCGAGGCGCGCATCGCCGCCTCGGCGACCTCCTTCACGGCGGTCTCCGGGTCGTCGAGCTGGAACTTGTAGTTCTTCAGGTTCTTGATGTTCCACCGCACGAGGTAGCTGAGGTCGACCAGATTCTGGTCGCTGGTCAGCATCAGCTTCTCGCTCTCGCCCTCGGGGATGTCGAAGCGGTTGATCTTGGTCACTTCCTCGACGTCGACGTCCTGGATCGGCCAGGGCAGGGTCAGCGAGACGCCGGGGCCGATCGTGTGGCTGTACTTGCCGAAGGTGGTGACGATGCCTTCCTGGGTCGAGCCGAGCTGGTGGGTGCTGGTGACGACCAGCCACAGCAGCACCGCGCCGCCGGCGATGAACGGACCCCAGCTCCGCCCGTCGGGCCGGCGCGGCAGGTGCGGGAAGCCGCCGCGATTGCCGCCGCCCCCGCCGCCGCGCGAGAGCTTCGGCCGGAACAGGTCCTCGATCGAGGCCGAGCGCCGCGGCGGCTCCTCGCTCTGCGGCGGCAGCCAGGGGTTGCGCGGGCCGGGCGCGGCCGGAGGGGCCGGCGGCGGCGCCTCGGGCGCGTCGGAGCCGCCGTCGCCGGCTTCGGGCCCCGTCGCCTCCGGTTCGTCCTTTCCGCCCCCGCCCCAGGGACTCTTGCGTCCGGCCATCGCCAGGGCGCCTCCGGTCCGTGCGATCCACTCGCCAAATGCTTTCATGGGCTGGGTTATAGGTATCGCCCCCGCAAAATACAGTGCCCGCGCGCGTCTTTTTTCCGCCAGCCTTCCCGAAGCCGCCGCGCCCTTCCCCGGCGCGGCAAAAGACTCTAGGAGCCGGATTCAGCGGGCAGTCCGGCGGCAGGAGCAGAGCAGTGAGCGAGGGCGGGGATACCGGAGCATTGGCCGGGCTGTTGCCGGCCCCGGTGCGCCAGCGCCTCCAGTCCCTGCGCCTGGCCGACGGTGTGGCGACGCTCGTGCTCGACGTCGCCGGGCTCGACCGCGCGGCGCGCGACGGCCTGGAGGCCACGGTCGGGGACGCCCTGCGCGGCGCGCCGGGCGTGAACGAGGTGCGCGTGGCGATGACCGCCGAGAAGGTGCGGCGGCGGATCGTCGCGGTCGGCTCGGGCAAGGGCGGGGTCGGCAAGTCGACCCTCTCGGCCAACCTCGCGGTCGCCCTGGCGCGGCTCGGGCGCAAGGTCGGGCTGGTCGACGCCGATATCTACGGCCCCTCGCAGGCGCGGCTGATGGGGAGCGAGGACAAGCGCCCCGAAGCCTACGACAAGCAGCTCATCCCCGTACCGAGCCCCTGGGGCGTGCCGGTGCTCTCGATGGGCCACCTGATCGAGCCGGGCCGGGCGATCGCCTGGCGCGGGCCGATGGTCAGCGGGGCGCTCGGCCAGCTCGTCGACGCCGCCTGGGGGGATGCCGAGATCCTGATCGTCGACCTGCCGCCCGGCACCGGCGACGTCCAGCTCACCATGCTCCAGAAGCACAAGCCGGCCGGGGCGGTGATCGTCTCGACCCCGCAGGACCTCGCGCTGATCGACGCGACCCGGGCGATCCAGCTGTTCGAGCAGGTCGGCGTGCCGATCGTCGGCCTGGTCGAGAACATGGCGGGCTACGTCTGCCCGCACTGCAACGAGGTCAGCGATCCCTTCGGCAGCGGCGGCGTGGAGGCGGCGGCGGCGGACCTCGCCGTGCCGTTCCTCGGGCGCATCCCGCTCGACCTCGCGATCCGCCGCGACAGCGACGCCGGGCGTCCGCCCGCGGCGAGCGACGGGCCGCAGGGCCAGGCCTTCATGGCCCTGGCCCGCAAGCTCGCCGCCTGGCTCGACGCGCAGGGCGGCTAGGAATGGCCCTGTCCCGCCGCAAGCTGCTGATCGGGAGCGCGGTGGGCGGCGGCCTGATCGTCGCCTGGGCGCTGACCCCGCGCCGCTATGCCCTGCCGCTGAGCCCGGCGGCCAACGAATATGCCTTCGGCGCCTGGCTGAAGATCGCCGCCGATGGGACGGTCACGGTGGCCGTCCCGCAGCTCGAGATGGGGCAGGGGATCACCACGCTGCTGCCGCAGGTCGTCGCGACCGAGCTGGGCGCGGACTGGAAGCGGGTGGGGGTGGAGCCCGCGCCGGTCAGCCCGGCCTATGCCAATGCCGCGCTCGCGGCGCGCTGGGCCGAGTTGTGGATGCCCGCCTTCGCCGGGGCCGCCGCGGCGCCGGACAGCATGCTCGCCCGCCGTTTCGCCGAGGGGACGCGCTTCATGGCCACGGCCGACGGGCAGTCGCTCGCCGCCTACGAGCAGCCCGCGCGCGAGGCAGCGGCGGCGGCGCGGACCCTGCTGCAAAAAGCCGCCGCGGCGCGCTGGGGCGTCGATTGGGAGGCCTGTGAGGCCAAGGACGGATTCGTCAGCCACGGCGGCCAGAAGCTGCCCTTCGGCGCCCTCGCGGCCGAGGCGGCCACCTACAAGCCGCCCCGCTCGCCCCGGCTGCGGGCGCAAGCGGCGGCGGAGCCGGTCGCGGCCCCGCCGGGGCCCTTGCGTTTCCCCCGGCTCGACCTGCCCTCCAAGGTCGACGGCAGCCATCTGTTCGCCGGCGACGTGCGCCTGCCGAACATGGTCTTCGCCGCGATCCGCCACGCGCCCGTGGGCGAGGCGGCCTCGCTCGGCACGGTGGACGAGGCTCCGGCGCGGGGCATGGACGGCTTCCTGCGCCTGGTGAAGGGGCCGGACTGGCTCGCCGCCGTGGGCGAGACCTGGTGGGCGGCCGAGCGCGCCCTGGCGGCGATCGCCCCGCGCTTCAAGGTCCGCCATCCGGTGGACAGCGACGAGATCGATGCGGCGCTGACCAAGGGGCTCCATTGGGGCGAGGGCGTGGCAATCGCCCGCCACGGCGATCCCAAGGCCTGGCTGTCGGGCAATTTCTCGCTGGCCCTGCGCTACGACGTCGCCCCGGCGCTCCACGCCACGCTGGAGACGGCGAGCGCCACGGCGGAGCTGAAGGACGGACGCCTCGGCCTCTGGGTCGCGGCGCAGTCGCCCGAGACGGTGCGGGCGGCAGCCGCCCGGGCGCTCGGCCTCTCGGTCAACGACGTCGTGCTCTATCCGGTCCCGGCCGGCGGCAGCTTCGACCGGCGGCTGGAGCACGACCACGCGGTCGAGGCGGCGCTGATCGCGCGCGAGCTGGGCCGCCCGGTCCAGCTCACCTGGTCGCGCTGGCAGGAGGCGGTCGCGGGCCGCCCGCGCACCCCGGCCGCCGCCGTGCTCGCCGCGCGTACCGCCCCGACCGGCGAGCCGGTCGCCTGGAAGGCGCGCCTCGCCCTGCCGGCCAGCGCCCGCGAGTTCGGCCGGCGGCTGTTCGACGGCGAGGACCCGCAGGCGGCGATCGTCAGCGCCGAAGGGGAGGGCGACGCGCTCGCCATGGAGGGCGCGGTGCCGCCCTATGCCCTGGAGCACCTGATCGTCGAGCACGTCCCGACGCGGATCGGCCTGCCCACCGGGCGGCTGCGCGGCAATGCCCACGGCTATACCGCCTTCTTCACCGAGAGCTTCCTCGACGAGCTGGCCGTCAAGGCGAACCGCGAGCCGCTGGGCTTCCGCATGGCCCTGCTCGGCGGCGAGCCGCGCCTCGCCCATTGCCTCCAGCGCGTCTCGGCGCTGGCCAACTGGAACGGCGGGCATGATGGCAGCGGGCAGGGCATCGCCTGCCACCGTATCGGAAACGGCTATATCGCCGCCGTCGCCACGGCGCGGCGCGACGAGAACGGGGTGCGGGTCGACAAGATCGACGCGGTCGCCGACCTGGGGCGGATCGTGAACCTCGACCTCGCCCGCCAGCAGATCGAGGGCGGGCTGATCTTCGGCATCGGCCTCGCGATCGGGGCCAGCACCGGCTATGCCGAGGGCCTGCCCGCGACCGGGCGGCTCGGCGAGCTGGGCCTGCCGCTGCTCGCCGACTGCCCGCAGATCGCGGTCGAGTTCGTCGACAGCCGCGAGGCGCCGGCCGATCCCGGCGAGCTGGGGGTTGCTGTGGCCGCCCCGGCGCTCGCCAACGCGCTGTTCTCGGCGACCGGCCTGCGCTTCCGCAAGCTGCCCCTGCTGGCGGAGGACGTATGACGGCCGATCATCCCCACGTGGCCCACGGCAAGGTCGGCGTCCTGCTGGTCAACCTCGGCACGCCCGAGGCGCCGACCGCCAAGGCGGTGCGGCGCTACCTCGCCGAGTTCCTCTCCGACCGCCGCGTGGTCGAGATTCCGCCGCTGCTGTGGCAGCCGATCCTGCGCGGGATCATCCTCAACCTGCGGCCGCGGAAGTCGGCCCGCGCCTATGCCGAGGTCTGGACCGAGGACGGCTCGCCGCTCGCCGCGATCACCGCGGCCCAGGCGCGCGGGCTCCAGGCGCGGCTGGGCGAGGACCTGCGCGTCGCCTATGCGATGCGCTACGGCAAGCCGGGCGTCGCCGCCGAGCTGGCGCGGCTCAAGGCCGAGGGCTGCGACCGCGTGCTCTTCGCCCCGCTCTATCCGCAATATTCGGGCGCGACGACCGCCGCCGCGGTCGACGCGTTGGGCGATGCGCTGAAGGCGATGCGCTGGCAGCCGGCGGTCCGCACCCTGCCGCCCTACTATGCCGACCCGGCCCATATCGGCGCGCTGGAATACGACCTCTCGCGCCAGCTCGCCGCCCTGCCCTTCGCGCCCGAGGTCCTGCTGCTGAGCTTCCACGGGATGCCCGAGCGGACCCTGCACCTCGGCGATCCCTATCATTGCCAGTGCCGCAAGACCGCCCGTCTCATCGCCGCCGCGCTGCGTGCCGACTGGCCGGGCCTGCGCGTCGAGACCTCGTTCCAGTCGCGCTTCGGCCGCGCCAAGTGGCTGGAGCCTGCGACCGAGACGGTCCTGGCGGAGGAAGCGGCCAAAGGCACCCGCCGCCTCGCCGTCGCCGCGCCGGGCTTCTCGGTCGATTGCCTGGAGACCCGCGAGGAGCTGGCGATTCGCGGACGGGACCAGTTCCTCGGCGCGGGCGGCGAGCATTTCGCCGCGCTCGACTGCCTCAATGCCGGCGAGGCCGGGATGGCGATGCTGGAGACCCTGGTGCGGCGCGAGCTTTCCGGCTGGGTCTAGAAATCGATCGCGATCCCGTTCTTCTCCCAGTCGCCGTAGCGGGTGGGGGAGAGGCCGGCGGGATCGGGCTCGTAGGGCGCGGGTTCCGGCTGCGGGGCGGGGTCGTTGGTCCAGTAGGCGGGCTTGACGAAGCCCTCGGGCCGCTGGGTGGCGCGTTCGGTCATGCAGCCAAGATGGGCGCGCTGGCCCTGCAATGCAATCGCGGATAGGGGGCGGCGATGGACATCACCGGCCTTCCCGCCCGCCGCGCCGCGCTGCGCATGATCGACGGCGTGCTCCACCGCGGCGAGACGCTCGACCAGGTGGCGCACGGCGCTTGCCAGGGCATCCGCGGCGAGGCCGACCGGGCGCTGGCCCGCGCCCTCGCCGCCGAGGTGCTGCGCTGGCTCGGCGATCTCGACGCGCTGATCGACAACGCCACCCGCCAGCGCCTGGCCGACGACGCCAAGGTCCGCTCGGTGCTGCGGCTGATGCTCGCCGGCTGGCTGCGGCTGGAGACCCCGCCGCACGCGGTGATCGCCACGGCCCTGCCGCTGCTCGCCGGCGGGCCGCGGCGGCTGGCGCACGGGGTGTTCTCGACGCTGGCCAAGCGCGGGGTCGGGCTACCCGCCGAGCCGAGCCTGCCGCCGTCCGTCGCCGCGCGCTGGGGCGAGCGGGCCGGGGCGATCGCCGCCGCGCTCGGCGCGCCGCCGCCGCTCGACCTGACCCTGCGCGACCCGGCGGAGACCGGGCGCTGGGCACGCGAGCTGGGCGGCGTCTCGCTGCTGCCGGGCCATGTCCGCCTGCCCCGCGGCCAGGCGGTGGAGGGCCTGCCCGGTTTCGCCGAAGGGGCCTGGTGGGTCCAGGACCTCGCCGCCGGCCTGCCCGCGCGATTGCTGGGCGCGGGGAGCGGGCGGGCGCTCGACCTCTGCGCCGCGCCGGGCGGCAAGACGCTGCAACTGGCGGCGGCGGGCTGGCGGGTGACGGCGCTCGACGTCAGCGCCAAGCGCCTGCAACGCCTGCGCGACAACCTCGCCCGGACCGGCCTCGCGGCCGATGTCGTGGTCGCCGACGCCCTGGCCTGGGAGCCGGAGGGGGAACCGTTCGACGCGATCCTGCTCGACGCGCCCTGCACCGCGACCGGCACTGCGCGGCGGCATCCCGACGTGCTGCACCGCATCGGGCCGCGCCAGATCGCGGAGATGGCGGAGCTGCAAGGCCGCCTGCTCGACTGCGCCCGGCGCTGGCTCGCGCCCGGCGGGCGGCTGGTCTATGCGGTCTGTTCGCTCGAGCGCGAGGAGGGCGAGGACCGGGCCGGCATGGTGGGGCTGACCCCGGAGCCGATCGCCGCGGCCGAGCTCCCCGCCGGGCTCGCCCCGAGCGCGGAAGGCTGGCTCCGCACCGACCCCGGCCTCCTCGGCGAGGCGGGCGGGATGGACGGCTTCTTCATCGCCCGCTCGCGCGCTTCGAGTTT
>CALLNA010000186.1 GCA_938005655.1 uncultured Novosphingobium sp. | reverse complement strand
CCCCGCCTCAAACGCCTGCAATTCCGCGCCTGGCACCGCGGCACGCGCGAGGCGGACTACATGATCGGCGGCTTCTTCGACCGCTTCCACGCCGAATGGAGCGAGGCCGAACTCGTCTGGTTCGAGACCCTGATCGAGGAGGAGGACGTCGACATCCTCGGCTGGGCGCTCGGCACGCTGTCGGTGCCACCCGAATATGCGGGCGCGCAGATGACCCGGATGCAGCAACTGGATTACGTTGAAATTCCGCGCTGAACGGCTATCTGGCGCGTTCTCCTGACATGCCCGATCTCAACCGCATCCTGTCCGCCAAGTCCCCGCTGACCCTGGCTTCCGTCGCCCGCGGCGCGCAGCCGCTGGTGCTGGCCGACCTGGCGCGCGCCGCCCAAGCCGCATCGAAGGGGGGCCGCGCCCTGTTCATCGCGCCGGACGAGGCGGCGATGCGCGGCGTCAGCGACGCCGCCGCCTTCTTCGCGCCCGAGCTGGAGGTGATCGAGTTCCCGGCCTGGGACTGCCTGCCCTACGACCGCGCCAGCCCCGCGCTCTCGGTCAGCGCCCGGCGGCTCGCCGCGCTGCACCGGCTGCAAGGCCAGGCCGGCGGCCCACAGCTCGTCGTCACCACGATCAACGCCGTGCTCCAGCGCGTGCTCACCCCGTTCCGCATCCGCGAATCGGTGCGACTGCTCAAGCCCGGCATGGAGATCGGCCGCGAGAGCCTGATCGCCCTGCTCCAGCGCCAGGGCTATTCGCGCACCGACACGGTGGTCGATGCCGGCGAGTACGCGGTGCGCGGCTCGATCTTCGACATCTTCCCCTCGGGGCTGGACCAGGGCCTGCGCCTCGACTTCTTCGGCGACGAGCTGGAGACGCTGCGCCTGTTCGATCCCAACAGCCAGCGCTCGACCGGCACGATTTCCGAGCACCTGCTGCTCCCCGCCAGCGAGGCCCTGATCGACGACGAATCGGTCAAGCGCTTCCGCAGCCGCTACCGCGAGCTGTTCGGCGCCAACGCGACCTCGGACCCGCTCTACCAGGCGGTCAGCGACGGGCGGCGGCTCGCCGGCATGGAGCACTGGCTGCCGCTGTTCGAGGACCGGGTCGTCACCCTGTTCGATCACCTCGCCCCGGGCGACCTGGCGGTGATCGACAGCGCGGCGCTGGGCGCGGCCGACGAGCGGCTGGGCGACGTGGCCGACTATTTCGCGGCGCGCAGCGACACCTCGGGCAAGGCCCCCGGCTCCTACCGCCCGTTGCAGCCCGACGCGCTCTACCTGACCCGCGAGGAGCTGGACGCCCGGCTTTCAGGCTGGCCGATCCATCGCACCGAGATCTTCGCCCAGCCCGACAGCGAGCGGATCGTCGACTTCGGCTTCTCCGGCGGCCGCGACTTCGCGCCGGAGCGGGCGCGCGGCGACAACGTCTATGAAGCGGCGGCGCAGTACCTTTCGGGCCAGGCCAAACGCGGCCGCAAGACCCTGATCGCCGCCTATTCGGTCGGCAGCCGGGCGCGCCTCGCCGCGAT
This sequence comes from uncultured Novosphingobium sp., assembly GCA_938005655.1. Lineage (GTDB taxonomy): Bacteria > Pseudomonadota > Alphaproteobacteria > Sphingomonadales > Sphingomonadaceae > Novosphingobium. Next base: position 1,123 of record CALLNA010000186.1, on the reverse strand, counting down.
TCTGGGTGAAGCAGCGAAACCCGCCCCCGTGCTGGCCGACAACTGGCAGGAAGCGCTCGGCCTCGCGGCAAAAGGCGCCCCGGTCGCCCTCGTCCTCCCACTCGAAACCGGCTTCGCCAACGACCAGCTCGAGATCGTCACCGAGCAGGACATTCTCGGCGATCGCCTGGTCCGCCGCAAGAAGCGCCGCAAGGACGCCGACGCCTTCCTCGCCGAACTGTCCGCCCTGACGCCGGGCGACCTCGTGGTCCACATGGACCACGGCATCGGCCGCTACGAGGGGCTCCAGTCGATCCCCGTGGGCCAGAGCCCGCACGACTGCGTGATGCTGACCTATGCCGGCGGCGACAAGCTCTACATCCCGGTCGAGAACCTGGAGGTCCTCTCCCGCTACGGCAGCGGCGAGGAAGGCGTCGCGCTCGACCGGCTCGGCGGCGAGGCCTGGCAGAAGCGCAAGGCCCGGCTCAAGGAGCGCATCCGCGAGATCGCCGGGGAACTGCTCAAGACCGCCGCCCAGCGCGCCCTGCGCCAGGCGCCGGTCCTGCTGCCCGAGCCGGCCAGCTACGATCCCTTCGTCGACCGCTTTCCCTGGCAGGAAACCGACGACCAGGACCGCGCGATCGACGACGTGCTGGCCGATCTGGCCGAGGGCAAGCCGATGGACCGCCTGGTCTGCGGCGACGTCGGCTTCGGCAAGACCGAGGTCGCCCTGCGCGCCGCCTTCGTCGCGGCGATGGGCGGGCAGCAGGTCGCGGTCGTCGCCCCGACCACCCTGCTCGCGCGCCAGCACTATTCGGGCTTCGTCGAGCGCTTCGCCGGCTTCCCGCTGAATGTCGGCCGCCTCTCCCGCCTGGTGCCCGAGAAGGAGGCCAAGGCGACCCGCGAGGGCCTGGCCGAGGGCACGGTCGACATCGTGATCGGCACCCACGCGATCCTGTCCAAGAGCGTGAAGTTCAAGCGGCTCGGGCTGGTGATCGTCGACGAGGAGCAGCGCTTCGGCGTCACGCACAAGGAGAAGCTCAAGCAGCTTCGCACCGACGTCCACGTCCTGACCCTCACCGCCACGCCGATCCCGCGCACCTTGCAGATGGCCATGTCGGGCCTGCGCGAGCTTTCCACCATC
>CALLNA010000185.1 GCA_938005655.1 uncultured Novosphingobium sp. | reverse complement strand
CGGGTGGTCGGGCCGGGGGAGTGGGCCGGCACCGCTTCCACGCAAGTGGATCAGACATCCCGACGCTCCCGGCGCAACTTAACGGTAAATTTACCACGTTGCGCCAGAACCGGACCCGACAGGGAAAGGCGGGAGCCCCATGGATACCTATCGCGGCAGTTTGGCGGACCACGGGGCGGGCTATGTCCCCGATGACGCCGATTACGGGCTCGACCCCCGGGAAGACGAGATCGGCCGCGAGCCGCCGCCGCTGGCGATCGGCCAGGACGAGCGCCGGATGCAGGTCCGCGCCTACAATCACTGGGCCAGCCTGCTCGACGGCAACCACTATCCCTCGGTCGAGGCGCTCGACCCGGAAAGCCTGCCCGACTTCGGCCCCTACAGCGTCCTGCTCGACTTCACCAACGGCATCGAGAACCCGGCGATTCCCTTCCTCGGCGCCCGCCTGGCCGAGGAATGCGCCGCGAAAGGCACGATCCGCGAGCTGAACGACGTGCCGAGCCGCTCGCTGCTCTCGCGCATCACCGACCACTACATGCAGATCCTCGCCAACCAGGCGCCGATCGGCTTCGAGGCGGAATTCGTCAACCAGGCCGGGCGGACCGTGCTCTATCGCGGCATCCTGCTGCCCTTCTCCAGCGACGACGACACGATCGACTTCATCTACGGCGTCATCAACTGGAAGGAGCTGGCCGACCAGCAGACCACCGACGAGCTGCTGTTGGAGATCGACCAGGCGCTGGAGACCCGCGCCCCCGATCACGCGCCCGCGCCACCGGCCGACGACGGCGTGCTCGACCTCGTCTCCCCGCTCGACGCGCCCACGGACTTCGGCCCGGGCGAGATCGCCTGGCCCGAGCCGGCCTTCGGCCAGCCGCCCGCCGAGGTGGAGATCGCCGGCGGCTACGCCGACTTCGACCTTTCCGCCGCTCCGCCCGAGCCGTTCGAGCCGGCTCCGGTCGAAACCGATCCCGCCGCCGCTGCCGCCGACATGGACCTGGCCGACTGGCTGGCCTCGGCCCGCGAACTGGCCCAGGCGGCGCAGGGGTCCGAGGACCGCACCCGCCAGGCGCTCTATGCCGCGATCGGCCGGGCCTACGACTTCTCGCTCGCCGCCGCCGCCGCGCCGGAGGAGTTCGACGAGCTGGTCGCCGATTCGGGCCTGACCGTCCAGGACCGCGCGCCGATGACGCCGGTGGTCAAGCTGGTCTTCGGCGCCGACTACGACAAGACGCGCCTGACCGAATATGCCTCGGCGCTGGGCCACGCCCGGCGGCTGGGGCTGGGCCGGGGCGAGCTGGCGGGCTATCTCGCGGCGGCGCCGGGCGGCCTCAAGGGCGTCGTCAACGAGGAGCGCCGCCTGCGCCGCGAGGAGACCGGCAAGGCCGCCGAGCGCGAGACCCCGCGCGAGGCCTTGCTGCGCAAGCTGCGCGCGCTCGACCATGCGCCGCTCGACGCGGTCGCGGCCGAGGGCAGCGAGTTCACCGTGCTGGTCGCGCGCCGCCTGCCGGACGGGACGGTCGTCCTGCTCGGCGAGATCGCCGACGACGTGCCCCTGCTGGAGCGCGCCGCGCGCAAGCTGCTCGGCTGATTTCACCGATTTCAGGTTGCGTTCAGCCGCCGGGGGGTTAGCCCCCGTTACATGCGCGCCCTTACCCGCCTCATCGCGACGGTCGCCGCCCTGGTGCTCGCCGTCCAGAGCGTCGCGGCGCAGTCGATCCTGCGCGACGCCGAGACCGAGGCCCTGCTCCGCGACATGGCCCGGCCGCTGATCGTGGCCGCCGGGCTCGATCCCCGGAACGTCGACATCGTCCTGGTCAACGACAGCTCGGTCAACGCCTTCGTCGCGGGCGGCCAGGCAGTCTATATCAACAGCGGGCTGATCAACGAGGCGGCCAGCGCCAACGAGGTCCAGGGGGTGATCGCCCACGAGCTCGGCCACGTCGTCGGCGGCAACGTCATCAACACCTCGGGCGCGCGGGAGGCGACGGGCATCAGCCTGCTCTCGCTGCTGCTCGGCGCGGCGGCGGCCGCAGCCGGCGGGGGCGAGGCGGCGATGGGCATCTTCATGGCCGGGCAGCAGGCGGCGATGGGCAAGTACCTCGCCTTCAGCCGCGCCCAGGAATCGACCGCCGACGCGGCCGGGGCGCAATTCCTCTCCAAGGCCGGGATCACCGGGCGCGGCTCGGTCGACTTCTTCAAGAAGCTGGAGAACATGGAGTTCCGCTACGGCCGCCGGGCCAACGATCCCGAGGCGACCTTCTACAGCACCCACCCGGTGTCGAGCGACCGCATCGCCACCTTGCAGGACACCTACGAGAAGGACCCGGCCTGGAACAAGCGGCCGGACCCGGTGCTGGAGGAGCGCTTCCAGCGGGCCAAGGCCAAGCTCTACGGCTATCTTGCCGAGCCGAACGACACGATGCGGACCTATCCCGAGACCATGACCGGCGTGCCGGCGCGCTATGCCCGCGCCTATGCCTGGCACAAGGAGGGATTCCTCGACAAGGCCATGGCCGAAAGCGACGCGCTGATCGCCCAGGCGCCCGACGACCCCTATTTCCTGGAGCTCAAGGGCCAGGTCCTGCTCGAGGCGGGCAAGCCGGTCGAGGCGCTGGTCCCGCTGCGCCGCGCGACCGAGCTGTCCGGCAACCAGCCGCTGATCGCCACGACCTTCGGCCACGCGCTGATCGCCACCGAGGACAAGGACCACTTCGCCGAGGCCGAGCGCGTGCTCAAGACCGCCGTCGCCCGCGACCGGGAGAACCCCTTCGCCTGGTATCAGCTCGGCACGGTCTATGCGGCCAAGGGCGACCTGCCGCGGGCCAAGCTCGCCAGCGCGGAGCAGCAGATCATGAGCGGCCAGGCGCCGCAGGCCCTGTCGAGCGCCGAGGCCGCCCAGGCCGACCTGCCGCGCGGCTCGCCCGACTGGCTGCGCGCGCAGGACATCGCCTTCCAGGCGCGCGCGACGATTGAGCGCAGCCGCAAGAAGCGTTAGGGGCCGCTCCCATGACCAATTCCCGCGCCGTTTCGCTCACCTGGCCCCTGCTGCTCGCCTTCGGGCTGGTCGTCGCCCTGCTCGGCGCCTTCGGCGGCTGGCTCGCCGCCCGCGCGACCACGGGCAAGCAGGTCCGCGAATATGTCATCAACAATCCCGAGATCCTGCCGCTGGCGATGGAGAACCTGCGCAAGCAGGAAGACGCCAAGCAGCTCGCCGGGGTGCGCGGCGACGTCGAGAAGCCGTTCCCCGGCGCGATCCTCGGCAATCCCAACGGCAAGATCGTGGTGGTCGAGTTCGCCGACTACGCCTGCGGCTATTGCAAGCGCTCGGTCGCCGACCTCGACGCGCTGATCGCCGAGAACCCCGAGATCAAGGTGGTCATGCGCGAGCTGCCGATCCTCTCGCCGCAGAGCGCCGACGCCGCCAAGATGGCGCTCGCCGCGGGCGACCAGGGCAAATACCCGGCCTTCCACAAGGCGATGTACGAGATCGGCAAGCCCGACGCCCAGACGATCGAGGCCGCCGCCAAGGCCGCCGGGCTCGACCTCGACCGCGCCCGCAGGTTCGTCGCCGATCCCCGGCTCGACGCCGAGATCGACCGCAACATGGGCTTCGCCCGCCAGCTCGGCTTCCAGGGCACCCCGAGCTGGGTGATCGGCGACCGCCTGCTGAGCGGCGCGGTCGGCAAGGAAGCCCTGGCCAAGGCGATCGCCGAAGCCCGGAGCTGAAGGGGCGGCGCTGACGACGCATCGGCCGGTTTTCGCGCGGGGCTTTCGCAACCCCGCGATTATTCGCTAAGAGTCGCGGCATGGCCGTGCTGCCCTTCCGCCCGACCCCGTTCTTCGCCAACAAGAACAAGGCCTTCTGGCGCCTCCAGGTGCTGGGCTGGGGCGGCGCCTTCGCGCTGCGCGCGGTCTCCAGCCTGGCCAACGGCCAGCCGCTGTCGTTCTTCGTCCTGATCCTGATCCAGACGATCACCGGCTTCTCGATCTCGCTGCTGCTGTCGGTGCTCTATCGCTTCCTGATCGCCCAGCGGCCGCTGATCACCTGGGGCGTCACCGCCCTGGTCCTGCCCTTCGCGGTCGGCCTCTACGCCTTCATCGACGCCTGGGTGATCCAGCTCTACCGCAGCGACGGCACGGCGAGCTTCGCCCAGCTCCTGATCGGCGTGTTCTACCTCGACCTGACCCTGCTCGGCGCCTGGACCGCTCTCTACTACGCGGTGAACTTCTTCCTCCAGGTCGAGGAGCAGAACGACCAGCTCATGCGGCTGGAGAACCAGGCGACCAGCGCCCAGCTCGCCATGCTGCGCTACCAGCTCAACCCGCACTTCCTGTTCAACACGCTGAACTCGATCTCGACCCTGGTGCTGCTCAAGCAGACCGAGCCGGCCAACGCCATGCTGACGCGGCTGTCCTCGTTCCTGCGCTATACCCTGGTCAACCAGCCGACCGGCCGCGTGACCGTGGCGCAGGAGGTGGAGACGCTGAAGCTCTACCTCGGCATCGAGCGGATGCGCTTCGAGGAGCGGCTGCGCACCACCTTCCACATCGATCCCGCGACCGAGCCCGGGCTGCTGCCCTCGCTGCTGCTCCAGCCGCTGGTCGAGAACGCGATCAAGTATGCCGTGACCCCGCAGGAAAGCGGCGCGGAGATCACCATCTCGACACAGCTCGTCGGGCAGAACCTTCGCATCACCGTCTCCGATACCGGCCCGGGATTGCAAACCGGCGGGGACGACAACAGGGTGTCGGGCGTGAGCTTCGATGGCGGCGAACCGGTATCGACAGGGGTCGGCCTCGCGAACATTCGCGACCGGCTGGCGCAGGCCTATGGCGAGCAGCACCGGTTCGACACGGTCAATCCGCCGGAAGGCGGCTTCGCCGTCGTCATCGAAATTCCCTTCGAACGCAGGAACGACATGGCGCCCGCCGCCGTTCCCGCACAGGCTGCCGCCGTCGCCGGTTGATCCCCCGCGCGTCCTGTCCCTCCGGGGCGCGCCAAAAGGAATTCGATGCATGACCATCCGCACCATCCTCGTCGATGACGAAAAGCTGGCCATCCAGGGCCTCCAGCTTCGTCTCGAGAAGTTCCCGGACGTCGAGATCATCGACACCTGCTCGAACGGGCGCGAGGCGATCCGCAAGATCAAGACCGAGAAGCCGGACCTCGTCTTCCTCGACATCCAGATGCCGGGCTTCGACGGCTTCTCCGTGGTCAAGGGCGTGATGGAGATCGAGCCGCCACTGTTCGTCTTCGTCACCGCCTACCAGGAGCACGCGGTCCGCGCCTTCGAAGCCAATGCCGTCAACTACCTGATGAAGCCGGTCGACGAGGACAAGCTCGCCGACACGCTCGACCGGGTCCGCACCCGCCTCGTCGAGAAGCGCTCGGCCGAGGAGGCGGAGAAGCTCAAGAACGTCCTCGCCGAGGTCGCCCCCGACGCGATCGAGGCGATCCCCGAGGAGGCCGACGCCGCCGGGGCGCTCGGCGCCAACCGCTTCGAGAAGCTCATCAACATCAAGGATCGCGGCCAGATCTTCCGCGTCGACGTCGATTCGATCGAGCATATCGAGGCGGCCGGCGACTACATGTGCATCCGCACCGCCGACAACTCGCTGATCCTGCGCGAGACGATGAAAGATCTCGAGCGCCGGCTCGACCCGCGGGTGTTCCAGCGCGTCCACCGCTCGACCATCGTCAACCTGAACCAGGTCCGCCAGGTCAAGCCGCACACCAACGGCGAATGCTTCCTGGTGCTCGATTCGGGGGCGCAGGTGAAGGTCAGCCGCTCGTACCGGGACGTAGTCGCGCGCTTCGTGCACTGACTTGTCCGCCTGACGGCGGATGCGGCACCGGCCCGCTCCCCCGCCCGGCCACCCATAGGGTACTATCGTTGGGTAGCCGGGCGGGGGAGCGGGCCGGTGCCGCACTGTTTCAGCCGCGCTGACAGAAGGCGACCAGACCGAGCGGACGTTCCCACCCGTTCGTCACCCCGGACTTGATCCGGGGTCCCGCTTTCCTTTTCCGACGTTGCGCAGGAAGAAGCGGGGCCCCGGATCAAGTCCGGGGCGACGAGGTTCGGGATAGCCTCCGCTTCCCGTCCCTTCCGGTCATTCGGTCGCCGGTTGGCAAAACCACAGAACCGCCAAACGGAGAGGGACTCCCCCGCTACAGCCGGTCCGCCTGGGCCACCGCGTCGCTCGCCCGCAGGGCGCTGACGATGCGGGTCAGGTGGGCGAGGTCCTGGACCTCCAGGTCGACCTCGTAGGTACCGAACAGCTCGTCGCGCTGGGTCATCTCCAGGCGGACGATGTTGGCGGTGTTCGCAGCGAAGATGCCCGTCACCTCGGCCAGGGTCCCCGGCCGGTTGTAGAGCACGCAGCGCAGGCGGCCGACCGCGCCGGTGGTGCGCTCACCCCAGGAGATGTCGATCCAGTCGACGTCGACGCCGTTGGCCAGGCTCATGCAGTCGATCGCATGGACCTCCACCCCCTTGCCCGGGCGCTTCAGGCCGACGATGCGGTCGCCCGGCACCGGATGGCAGCATTCGGCGAGCTGGAAGGCGACGCCCGGGGTCAGCCCGCGGATCGAGATCGCGCGCTCCTGCTTGGGCCAGACCTCGGGCTCGGCGAGCCCCGAGGCGCTGCCGGGGACGAGCGCCTCCATCACCTCGCGGTCGTCGAGCTTGGCCGTGCCGATCGCGACCATCAGGTCCAGCTCGGAGCTGAGGCCGAGCCGCTTCCAGGCCGCCGCGATCGCCTTCTTGCCGACCTTGGCGGGCAGCCGCTCGACGATCTCGTCGAACAGCTTGCGGCCGATCGCGGCGATCTCCTCGCGCTCCTTCTGGCGCACCGCGCGGCGGATCGCGGCGCGGGCCTTGCCGGTGACGACGAAGCCGAGCCAGGAGAGCTGCGGCTCCGACTTGGCGCTCTTGATGATCTCGACCACGTCGCCGTTGTTGAGCTGGGTCCTGAGCGGCATGTGCCGCCCGTTGATCTTCGCGCCGACCGCCATGTTGCCGAGGTCGGTGTGGACGTCGTAGGCGAAGTCGATCGAGGTCGCGCCCTTGGGCAGCTGGTGCAGCGCGCCCTTGGGGGTGAAGGCGAAGATGCGGTCCTGGTAGATCGCCATCTTCGTATGCTCGAGCAGCTCCTCGGCGTCGTGGCTGGCGTCGACGATCTCGATCAGGTCGCGCAGCCAGCCGACCTCGCCGTCGGGCGTGACCCCGCCCTGCTTGTAGGCCCAGTGCGCGGCGAGGCCGTATTCGTTGGTGCGGTGCATCGCCTTGGTGCGGATCTGCACCTCCATCCGCATCGAGTTCTCGTAGATCAGCGCGGTGTGGAGCGAGCGGTAGCCGTTGGCCTTGGGCGTGGAGATGTAGTCCTTGAACCGGCCCGGGATCATCTGCCAGGTGCGGTGGAGCACGCCGAGCGCCTGGTAGCAGTCCGCGACGTCGTCGGTCAGGACGCGGAAGGCCATGATGTCGGTGATCTGCTCGAACGAGACGTGGCGCTCGGCCATCTTCTTCCAGATCGAATAGGGGTGCTTCTCGCGCCCCGAAACCTCGACGTTGAGCCCGGCCTCGGCCAGGGCCTGCTTGATCGCGAGCGCGATCGCGTCGACCTGCCCGCCCTCGGTGTTGCGGATCTGGGCGAGGCGGCCGGTGATCGTCGCATAGGCCTCGGGCTCGAGCTGCTCGAAGGCGAGGAGCTGCATCTCGCGCATGTATTCGTACATGCCGACGCGCTCGGCCAGCGGCGCGTAGATATCCATCGTCTCGCGCGCGATCCGGCGGCGCTTGTCGGCGCTGCGGATGAAATGCAGCGTCCGCATGTTGTGCAGCCGGTCGGCCAGCTTGACGAGGAGGACGCGCAGGTCCTCGCTCATCGCCAGGAAGAACTTGCGCAGGTTCTCCGCCGCCCGCTCGTTCTCGGTCAGGGTCTCGATCTTGGAGAGCTTGGTCACGCCGTCGACCAGCCGGGCGATCTCCGGCCCGAACAGCTTCTCGACCTCCTCGATCGTCGCCAGGGTATCCTCGACCGTGTCGTGGAGCAGGGCGGTGACGATCGTCTCCTGGTCGAGCTTGAGGTCGGTCATCAGGCCGGCGACCTCGATCGGATGGCTGAAATAGGGATCGCCGCTGGCCCGCTTCTGGCTGCCGTGCTTCTGCACCGAATAGACGTAGGCGCGATTGAGCATCGCCTCGTCCGCTTCGGGCTCGTAGGCTAGGACCCTTTCGACCAGTTCGTATTGGCGCAGCATCTTGGCCTCAATGTGCGGATAGATTGCTGCGATGCAATGAAAAAGGCGCGGATGACTTCGCCGGAGCCGCCGTGCTAGCCGGATGGGCCGGCATCCCTCGGAGAAGCGCGCCCCATGTCCCAGCCCTACGCCCCCTATGCCGACGCCGTGGTCGTGATCACCGGCGCCTCGACCGGCCTAGGCCGCGCCATCGCGGTGGGCGCGGCCGGGCAGGGCGCCAAGGCCGTGGTCGTCAACTATGCGAGCAGCCGGGCCGAGGCCGAGGAAACCGCGCGCCTCGTCGGCGCCGCGGGCGCCGAGGCGATCCTCGCCCAGGGCGACGTCGGGCAGGACGAGGACTGCCGCCGGATCGTTTCGGCGGCGGCGCGCTTCGGGCGGATCGACACGCTGTTCAACAATGCCGGGACCTCCCGGATCGCCTCCTACGGCGATCTCGACGCGCTCGACGCCGACGAGTTCCTGCGGCTCTACCGGGTCAACGTGGTCGGCCCCTACCAGATGGTCCGCGCCGCCCGCGCCCTGCTGGAGGCTTCGGACGACGCCGCGGTGGTGATGAGCTCGTCGATCGCCGGCGTGACCGGCGGCGGCTCCTCGATCGCCTATTCGGCCTCCAAGGGCGCGCTCAACGCCATGACCCTGGGCCTCGCCCGCGCGGTCGCCCCGAAGATCCGGGTCAACGCGCTGTGCCCCGGCTTTATCGACAGCCCATGGTTCGACAAATTGGGCTACGCCGGCGGCAAGGAGAAGCTGCGCGACCACATCGCCCGGACCACGCCGCTCAAAGCCGCCTCGACTCCCGAGGACGTGGCCGGCGCCGCCCTGTTCCTCGGCAGCCGCGCCGCGCGCCACGTGACCGGCGAGACCCTGCTGGTCGATGCCGGGCTGCACCTGGGGAATTGAGCGGGATGACGGAAGGAGGCGCAACGATGGCAAAGACAGCCTGGAAAATCGTTCTCGGGCTCTGGATAGCCGCGCTGCTCGCACCGGCCCCTGCGAACGCCCGCCCAGAGGATACTGCGGCATCGGCACGCACCGTGGCCATGACTTTCGACGATCTGCCCCTCGCCCTTGCCGGCGAGACCGACGCCGAGGCGACGCGGGCCATCGCCGCAGCGGCGAACCGGCGCATCCTCGCCGCGCTCCGGAAATATCGCGCGCCGGCCACCGGCTTCGTCGTCGAGCGCCGGGTTCGTGCGCTCGGGCCGGGAGCGGAGCGGCTGCTGGCTGCCTGGAACGCCGGTCCCTACGAGCTTGCCAACCACGGTTTCTCCCACGCCGACGCGAACAGTCTCGACCTGGCCGGGATCGAGCGCGAGATCGTGGAGGGCGAGGCGACGATCGGCCCAATGGCGGCCAAGGCCGGCCGGCGGCTGCGGTTCTTCCGCTTCCCCTACAACCATCTGGGCGACACGCCCGAGAAGCAGGCCGCCGCGCTGTCGCTGCTGCGGGCGCGCGGCTACCAGATCGCCGCTTCGACCATCGATACGTCCGACTACCAGTTCTCCGCAGCCTTCGAGCGCGCCCTGCGGCAGCGCGACAAGCCCATGCAGGAGCGGATCAAGCGCGCCTATCTCGACCACACGGCTACCCAGATCGCCTATTACGGCGATCTCGACCGCCAGGTTCTCGGCTTCGAGCCCCCTGCGGTCATGCTCCTCCACCTCAGCCGCCTGAATGCGGCGACCCTCGACGCGATCCTCGCCCTGTTCCGGAAGGCGGGCTACCGCTTCGTCTCCCTGGCCGAGGCGCAGGCGCACCCGGTCTATGCCGAACCGCCCCGTTTCGTGACCCGCTTCGGGCCGATGTGGGCCTACCGCTGGGCGCGGGACCGGGGCGTCAAGGTCGACGGCCGCCTGGAGCAGGAGCCGCCGGCCTGGATCGGCGACTATGCCGCGGGCCGGACGCCCGGAGCCGCGCCGGGTCCGGCCGCGGCCCACCGCGACGGCGGCGATACCGGCTTGCAAAAACCGCAACCTTGATCGACGTTTTCGCACTTGCACAATTATGCTGCGAGGGCGAAAAAGACCCTGCCTTTCAGGCATCCTCTCCCAAAACTTCCCAGGCCCGGTCGGCAACGACCGGGCCTTTTTTCTTGGAGCCGCCGGGCAGCGGCCGGACTTTTTCGCCCGGCCGCCGTGGGGTGTCCTCACGGCGTTTGCAATCGGCAGGGCCAGTTCCTAGCTTCCACCCGGTAACGGCAACGGGAAGCACGACATGGCTGATGTGGCGACGAGCGTGGACGAGCGGACGGTCCGCCTTCAGGTGGCGGCCGCCCGGCAGGAGGAGAGCGGACAGGGCATCGCGCGGATGCCGAAGTCCGCGATGGGCACGCTCGGCATCACCGAAGGCGACGTGATCGAGATCGAGGGCAAGCGCGTCACCGCGGCGCGCGCCGTGCTCGCCTATGCCGAGGACGAGGGGCTGGAGGTGATTCGCCTCGACGGCCTCCAGCGCGCCAATGCCGAGGTCGGCTCGGGCGACCACGTCACGCTCCGCAAGGCCGAGAGCCGCCCCGCCCAGCGCGTGGTCTTCGCCCCCGCCCAACGCGAGATGCGCCTGCAAGGGCCCGCCCAAGCGCTCCAGCGCAACTTCTTCCAGCGCCCGCTGGTGGCCGGCGACGTCGTCGCCACGACCGGGCAGCAGCAGGTCCGCGACATGCCGCCGCACGTCGCGCGGATGTTCAACGCCCCGGCCTTCGCGCTCACCCAGATCCGCCTGACCGTGGTCTCGACCGTGCCCAAGGGCATCGTCCACATCGACGAGAACACCGAGGTCGAGCTGCGCGAGGAGTTCGAGGAGGCCCGCGGCTCCCGCGCCGACGTCAACTACGACGACGTCGGCGGCATGGGCGACACGATCCGCCAGCTCCGCGAGATGGTCGAGCTGCCGCTGCGCTATCCCGAGCTGTTCACCCGGCTCGGCGTCGACCCGCCGCGCGGGGTGCTGCTCCACGGCCCGCCGGGCACCGGCAAGACCCGGCTCGCCCGCGCCGTCGCCAACGAGAGCGAGGCGACCTTCTTCACGATCAACGGCCCGGAGATCATGGGCTCCGCCTATGGCGAGAGCGAGAAGCGCCTGCGCGAGGTGTTCGAGGAGGCGGGCAAGTCCGCGCCCTCGATCGTCTTCATCGACGAGATCGATTCGATCGCGCCCAAGCGCGGCCAGGTCCAGGGCGAGGCGGAGAAGCGCCTGGTCGCCCAGCTCCTGACGCTGATGGACGGGCTTCACGCCCGCTCCAACATCGTGGTCATCGCCGCGACGAATCGCCCCGACGCGATCGACGAGGCGCTGCGCCGGCCCGGCCGGTTCGACCGCGAGATCGTGATCGGCGTGCCCGACGAGAGCGGGCGGCGCGAGATCATCGGCATCCACACCCGCGGGATGCCGCTGGCCGAGGACGTCGACCTCAACGAGCTGGCCCGCACGACCCACGGTTTCGTCGGCGCCGACCTCGCCGCCCTGACCCGCGAGGCGGCGATCGAGGCGGTGCGACGGATCATGCCACAGCTCGACCTTGCCGCGCAGACCATCCCGCCCGAGGTGCTCGCCAGCCTCTCGGTGACGCGCGACGATTTCGTCGAGGCGCTGAAGCGCGTCCAGCCTTCGGCGATGCGCGAGGTCATGGTCCAGGTGCCCAACGTCGGGTGGAACGACATCGGCGGGCGCGGCGAGGCGCAGTTGAAGCTGCGCGAGGGCGTCGAGCTGCCGCTCAAGAACCCCGAGGCGTTCCACCGGCTCGGCATCCGCCCGGCCAAGGGCTTCCTGCTCTACGGGCCGCCCGGCACCGGCAAGACCCTGCTGGCCAAGGCCGTGGCGAAGGAGGCCGAGGCCAACTTCATCGCGATCAAGTCGTCCGACCTGCTCTCCAAGTGGTACGGCGAGAGCGAGCAGCAGATCGCCCGGCTGTTCGCCCGCGCCCGCCAGGTCGCCCCCTGCGTGATCTTCATCGACGAGATCGACAGCCTGGTGCCGGCGCGCGGCAGCGCCAGCATGGGCGAGCCGCAGGTGACGGCGCGGGTGGTGAACACGATCCTCGCCGAAATGGACGGGATGGAGGAATTGCAGTCGGTCGTGCTGATCGGCGCGACCAACCGCCCCGCCCTGGTCGACCCCGCCCTGCTGCGGCCCGGCCGCTTCGACGAGCTGGTCTATGTCGGCACCCCCGACAAGCCGGGGCGCGAGCATATCCTCAAGATCCACACCGCGCGGATGCCGCTGGCCGACGACGTCGACCTCGGCCGGATCGCCGAGGAAACCGACCGCTTCACCGGCGCCGACCTGGAGGACGTGGTCCGCCGCGCCGGCCTGATCGCGATCCGCAAGCGCGGGGCCGAGGTGACGGGCGTCACCGCCGAGGACTTCGCCGACGCCCTCGCCGATTCGCGCGCGACGGTCACGCCGGAGATGGAGGAGGAATATGCCCGGATGAAGGGCGAGCTGAAGCGGCGGGCGATGGAAGTCACCCCGATCGGCTTCCTCACCCCCGGCATGGTCAGCTCGACCCGCGAGAGCAAGCACGGGTAAGGCGAGGCAGGCTCAGCGCGCCGTGGGCACCACGATCCGCACCTCGATCCCGTCCGGGTGGTAGGTGCGGGTCAGCTCCCCCGAGAGCTGGCGCATCGAGCCTTCGAGGAGCGTGGTGCCGAAGCCGGCGCGGCTCGGCGCGGGGGCCTCGATCGTCCCGTCGCAATGCTCGCGCCAGTTCAGGGTGAGCGGCCCGGCGCAGTCCCAGTTCAGCGCCAGCTTGCCGCCGGGCCGCGACCAGGCGCCGTATTTCACGCAGTTCGTCACCAGCTCGTGGAGGATCATGCCGAGCGGCGTGGTCTGCTGCTCGGTCAGCTTGAACGGCGGCCCGCTCACCTCGCTCAGGCTGTTGGCCGAGCGGTAGGGCGCGAGCACGGTCTCGACCAGCTTGGCGAGGTCGACCTCGCTGCGCCCGCCGGTCCCCTGGGTCAGTTCCTGGGCGCGGAGCAGCGCCGTAACCCGCGCCGCGATCTTGTCGGCGACGGGCCGGGCCGCGGGCTCGTCGCGGGCGCTCATCCGGATCAGCGCGAGGACCACGGCGAACAGGTTCTTGACCCGGTGGCTCAGCTCGCGGGCGAGCAGGTCCGCCCTGTCGCGCGCCAGGGCGAGGTCGGCGGCATGGGCGGCGCGGGCCTCGGCCTCGGCATTGCGCAGGGCGAGACTCAGCGCCAGACCGAGCGAGACCAGGATCAGCACCAGCAGGGTCAGCAGCATCGGCTCGACCCGCCGCTCGCTGGCGACGGTCTGGGCCAGCGCGGCGTCGAGCCGGGCGCGCTCGCTATCCTCCAGCTCGGTGATCGCGAGGCGCAGGCGCTCCATCGTGTCCTGCCCGTCGTCGCTCAGGATCGCGCGCCGCGCCTCGACCAGGTCGCCCTGCCGGACCAGATCGACGCTGCGGCGCAGCTCGGCGAACTTCTGGCCGGTGAGCTGCCCGATCTGCGCGACCAGGCTGCCCTGGTGGGGATCGCCCGACTGGGCGGCCAACGCCTTGAGCCGCTTGAGCACCTCGGGATAGCGCAGGTCCGCCGCCTGGTAGGGGGCGAGGTAGCGCCGGTCGAGCGTGATGAAATAGCCGCGCTGCCCGGTCTCGGCATTGACCGTATCGCGGGCGAGGTCGCGCAACAGCACGATCAGCTCGTTGCTCCGCGCCGCCTGGGCGCGGTGCGCCTGCTCGGCGCGGATCGTCGAGAGGATCAGGGCGATGCCCCCGACCAGCCCCAGCGCGACCACGCCCAGCGCCAGCAGCGCGCCGGTCTGGAGGCGCAGGCGCGGCCGCGGCGGCGGGGCAGGAGGCCCGGCCTCACTCAATGGGCCGCGCCCCAGCTCGCCCCCACGCCGACCTCGACGCCGAGCGGCACGTCGAGCGCCACGGCGGGCAGCGCGGCCTCGGCCATGGTCCGCCGGATCACCGGGGCCCCGGCGGCGACGTCGCCCTCGGGCAGCTCGAAGACCAGCTCGTCGTGGACCTGGAGCAGCATCTTCACCTGCGGCAGCCCGGCCGCGGCGAGCGCGGGCAGCATCCGCGCCATGGCGCGCTTGATGATGTCGGCGCTGGT
>CALLNA010000184.1 GCA_938005655.1 uncultured Novosphingobium sp. | reverse complement strand
TGAAAGCCGCCAAAGAGCGCGAAGAGGAGCGTAATCGGCCCTCGGGGAGCGGCCATGCCGATGCGAACTATCGCATGGGCAGCAAGGTCCTCTCCGAGCTGATCGGGGGCATCGGTGGCGGCGCGTTGATCGGCTGGGTGATAGATCACTTCGCCGGCACCTCGCCCTGGGGCCTGTTGGTGATGATGTTCCTCGGAATCATCGTCGCCTTCAGGAGCATCATCCGGATTTCGAGCCGGCGTCCCGATTGATCCCCGTCAGGGGGTATGAGGGGCGCTGTCGCGCATGTAAGCTTGAGGGACCAAAGCGTGGCCGAGCAGGGCAAAGTCGACCCGATGCACCAGTTCACGATCGAGCCGATGTTCGGCACCGATCACTGGCAGATCGCGGGTTATCACATCCCCTTCACCAATTCCGCGCTGTGGATGGCCATCGCCACGCTCGCGCTGCTGGTCTTCGTCGCCGGCGGGATGAAGCGCCAGCTCGTCCCCGGCCGCTGGCAGATGGCGGTCGAATCGATGACCGGCTTCGTCGACGGCCTGCTCGCCGCGAACATCGGCCCGGCCGGCAAGAAGTACGTGCCCTACGTCTTCTCGCTGTTCATGTTCATCCTCTTCGCCAACGTCCTCGGCCTGCTGCCGCTCGGCATCGTCGGCGTCCATCCCTTCACCTTCACCAGCCACTTCACGGCGACCGGCGTCCTCGCCATCCTGTCGTTCGCGATCGTGCTGATCGTCGGCTTCTGGAAGCACAAGCTGCACTTCTTCAGCCTGTTCGTGCCCCACGGCACCCCGGTGGTGATGATCCCGCTGATCTTCTGCATCGAGCTGGTCTCGTTCCTGGTCCGTCCGTTCAGCCTCGGCCTGCGACTGTTCGTCGCGATGATGGCCGGCCACGTCCTGCTCGAGGTGCTCTCGGGCTTCGTGATCAGCGGCCTCAACGCCGGCCTCGGCATCGGCCCCGTGGTCTCGATCCTCAGCTTCCTGCTGATGGTCGCGATCTGCGCGCTGGAGATTCTGGTCGCGGGCATCCAGGCCTACGTCTTCGCGTTGTTGACCTCGCTCTACATCAACGACGCCGAGAATCTTCACTGAGTTTCACACCTACGTCTTTCAACCCCAAGTTTCTGTTTCAACCCAAGAATTTCCAAAGGAGTTTTATCATGGATCCTCAAGCCGCCAAGCTCGTCGGTGCCGGTCTCGCTGCCATCGGCGCCGGTATGGCCGCCATCGGCGTGGGCAACGTCTTCGGCTCGTTCCTCGAGTCCGCGCTGCGCAACCCCGGCGCCGCCGACGGCCAGCAGGGCCGCCTGTTCATCGGCTTCGCGGCCGCGGAGCTTCTCGGCCTGCTGTCGTTCGTCGTCGCGATGATCCTGATCTTCGTCGCCTGACGCCGACTGCAACTGACCAAACCGGCCGGACGGGTTCCGGCCGGTAAACGACGGATTCCGCAATGCCTCAAATCGCGCAGCTCGCCGAAACCTATGCCAGCCAGATCTTCTGGATGCTGGTGTTCTTCGGCTTCGTCTTCTTCGTCATCGGCAAGGGCATGGTGCCCAAGGTGATGGCGACCGTCGAATCGCGCGACAAGCAGATCGCCAGCGATCTCGCCGCCGCCGAAGCGGCGCGGGCCGCCGCCGACGCGCAGGAAGAGGCCTGGCGGGTCCAGGCGAACAGCCAGCGGGCCGAGGCCCAGGCGCTGATCGCCAAGGCCAAGGGCGAAGCCGCCAAGGCGACCGAGACCCGTCTCGCCGCCGCCGCCGCCAAGCTCGACGCCCAGGTCGAGGCCGCCGACGCCCGCATCGCCGAGGCCCGCCAGGGCGCCCTCGGCGAGATCGAGGCGGTCGCGGTCGAGGCCGCCACCGACATCGCCCAGCGTCTCGCCGGCCTGAAGGTCGACGCGGGCGCGGCCACGTCGGCCGTGAAGGAGGCTCTCCATGTCTGATCTTTCGAGCCTCTACCTGCTCGCCCATGCCGCTGCCGAAGGCGCTGCGGAACACGCCGAGCCGAGCGCGTGGAACCTCAACCCGGTCGCCTGGGTCGCGCTGTCGATGGTCGTGCTGATCCTCGTCGCGCTCTACATGAAGGTCCCGAAGATGCTGACCTCGGGTCTCGACGAAGGCATCGCCGAGATCAGGAAGCAGCTCGACGAGGCCAAGGGCCTGCGCGCCGAGGCGGAAGCCCTGCGCAAGGAATATGCCGACAAGATCGCCAATGCCGAGAAGGACGCGGCGGCCATGCTCGAGCACGCCCGCCACGAGGCCGAGGCGATCGTCGCCAAGGCCGAGGCCGACACGACCACGGTGATCGCCCGCCGCGAGAAGATGGCCGCCGACAAGATCGCCGCCGCCGAGCGTGGCGCGGTCGAGGAGCTGCGCGCCAAGGCTGCCCAGGCCGCCGCCGCCGCCGCGGGCAAGCTGATCGCCGCCAAGCACGGCGCCGATGCCGATAAGGCCCTGGTCGACGAGGCGATCGCGGGGATCTGATCCTCCGGGGCCGATGCTCGGTCCATGGCGCCAGGCTTCGTTCTCGATCTGGCGCGCAAACAAAAAACCCCCGCCTCGGCGGGGGTTTTTTGTTGCCTGTTCGTTCGGAAAATGGGAGCCCGGCCGCCTGGTCCCGGCGGCCGGGCTCGACCCGACGATCAGTGGGCGGCTTCGCTCGCGGCCTCGGTCGCGGCGTCGCTGGCAGCCGCGCTCGCCGTGGCGGCGGCGTCGCTGGCCTCGGTCGCGGCGGCAGCGGCTTCGGTCGCCGCTTCCGTGGCCTCGGTGGCCGCGTCGGAGGCTTGCTCGGCCTTGTTCTTGCAACCGGCCAGGGACAGCGCCGTGGCGGCCATGGCAACGAGAATGACGGTGCGCTTCATGTCTTACTCCCTTCAGTGGGAAGCGAAGGCTAGCGCGCGACCGCTCTTTGGCAATCACAAATCGGCGGAAGGAGTCGAGTTCTCCCCCGCGATCAGAAGCTGTTCTTCGCTTCCCGCAGCGCGGCGAAGGTGGCCACGGCGTCGCCGACCTTGCCGCCTTGCCCGGCCCAGCGCGCCTGCAAGGCCGGGTCGTCGGCGCGCAGGAAGGGGTTGGTGGCGAGCTCCCGCTGGAGCTTGAACGGCACGGTCGGGCGGCCGTGCTCGCGGCAGCGCCGGATGTCCTCGGCGTAGTCCTGGAGCTCGGCGTTGTCGGGATCGGCGTGGAGCGCGAAGCGGGCGTTGGACGCGGTATATTCGTGCGCGGCGTAGAGCACGGTCTGCGGGGGCAGGGCCTTGAGCCGCTGGAGGCTGTGCCAGAACTGCGGCGGCGTGCCCTCGAACATCCGCCCGCAGCCGAGCGCGAACAGCGAATCGCCGACGAAGGCGATCCCCGCGGCCGGCAGGTAATAGGCGATGTGGCCCAGGGTATGCCCGCCGACGTCGATCACCTCGGCCTCCCAGTCGCCCAGGCAGACGAAGTCGCCGTGCTTCACGGTCCGGTCGACGGCGGCGATCTTGGCGGCGTCCCCCGCGGGGGCGATCACCGTGCAGCCGGTCGCCGCCTTGATCGCCTCGTTCCCGCCGGCGTGATCGGGGTGCCAGTGGGTGTTCCAGATATGGGTGATCTGCCAGCCCTTGTGCGCCGCCTCGCGCAGGTAGGCGTCGGCGTCGGGGGTGTCGATGCAGGCGGTCTCGCTGCTGTCGGGATCGTGGAGCAGGAACCCGTAGTTGTCTTCGAGGCAGGGGAACTGGTGGACTTCTAGGGGCATCGGACCTCTCCTTGGGAGGACCGATGTAGGAGCTGGCCGGGCAAAGAAAAGGCGATTGTGCAGTTTGCCAATCAGACCGAGCAGACGTTCCCACCCATTTCGTCACCCCGGACTTGATCCGGGGTCCCGCTCCCTTTTCCCGCGTCGCGCAGGAAGAAGCGGGGCCCCGGATCAAGTCCGGGGCGACGAGGTTGGTGATGGCATCCGCTTCCGGCCCGGAAAGGAAGGGCGGATCGAAGGCTCGACCCGCCCCTGCCCGCCGTCAGCTCTTCTTGGCCGGAGCGGCGTGGTGGCGGTGATGGTGGTGGCGCCGGTTGTGATGCCGGGCCTTGCGGTGGTGGTGATGCCGCTTCGCCTCGCGGTGGTGTCGGCTCGCCGTGGCGTGGCGGACGGCGTGGGAACCGCCCTCGCGCTGGACGCAGTGGTCTGTGACCGAGGCCGAGCAGGCCGGCAGGTTCGCGTCTTGCGCCAGGACCGGGGCCGCGAACGACAGCGCGCCGGCGATTCCCGCGCAGAGCAGGGTGCGGAACTGGGACGAAATGGTCATGTGACTCTCTCCTTGCTTCGGTGAGGGCTGGCCCCCGTTTAAGCCAGGACAAGGTGCGCCCCGCCAACCGGCGCCAGCCAGTCCGCGCAATTACAAATCAGTAATCGGATCGGCGCGGGCGCGCAGCCGCCCGGCGCGCGCCGGGGAACGCCTTGCCGCCTCGGCAATTGCTTTCGGCATGAACCCCACCTTAATGAAGCCGGCAGCGGCGCTCGCCCTGGGCCTCTCGCCCCTCCTCGCCACCCCCGCTTTCGCGCAGGAGGCGGCCGCCACGGCGGGCAGCGTCTTCGAGGGCGACTGGCTGATCGTCGGCGGCGGCGCGATCTACGGGCCGAGCTACGACGGCTCGGACGACTACGTGATCGATCCGGTCCCGGCGATCCAGGGCAAGCTGCTCGGCGTCGGGATCAACGCCAAGCCCTCTGGCCTCAGCCTCGACTTCATCAACGACGGCGGCAACAAGATTTCCTTCGCACTCGGCCCGAGCGCGCGGCTGCGCTCCAACCGGGCGGTGCACATCAAGGACCCGGTGGTCGAGCGGCTCGGCACGCTCAAGCGCGCGATCGAGGTCGGCGGCACGGCGGGGATCAGCGTCAACCGCCTGCTCAGCGGCTACGACACCCTGACCTTCAGCGTCGACGCCCGCACCGACATCAACGGCTCGCACGGCGGCGTGGTGATCAATCCGGGCATCAGCTACTTCACCCCGCTGAGCAAGGGCATCGCCGTGGTCCTGGGGGCCGAGGCCGAGCACGCCGACGACGCCTTCATGGACTACTACTTCTCGGTGACGCCCGCGGGCAGCGTGGCGAGCGGCCTGCCGGTCTATCGGGCGCACGGCGGCTGGCGCAAGCTCGGCGGCAGCGCCATCGTCGCCTTCGACCTCGACGGCGACCTCACCAACGGCGGGCTCTCGCTGGTCGCCTTCGGCAGCTACAGCCGCCTGATCAACGACGCCGAATTCTCCCCGCTGGTGAGCATCCGCGGCTCGCGCGACCAGTGGAACGGCGGCCTCGGCCTCGCCTTCACCTTCTGATCCCTGCTCCCTCGCGGCTTGCGTCCTTCCCGCGTCTCCCGCATGACGGGCGCGAGACACAAAGGGGGCGCAGCTTGACCATTTCCGCGATCCGGGCGCTGGCGGCGCTGTCGATCCTCACCGCCGCCGCGCCGGCCTGGGCGGAAGAGAGCCCGCCGATCTCGACCGAGAACAGCGTGTTCAGCGGCGACTTCCTGATCGTCGGCGCGGGCGTCGCCGTGATGCCGAGCTACGAGGGCTCGGACGATCTCGTCGCGATCCCTGCGGCGGCCGTCGCCGGCCGCGTCCGCGGGATCGGCATCAACGCCCGCGCCGCCGGCCTCGCGCTCGACTTGATCGACGATTCGGACCGCGCGGGCGGGCTCGGCTTCACCCTGGGGCCGGTGGTGCGCTATCGCATGAACCGCTCGAGCCGGATCGCCGACGAGGTGGTCGCCCGGCTCGGCAAGCTCAAGGGCGTGGTCGAGGCGGGCGTGACCGCCGGCTTCGAGGTCAAGCACGTGCTCAACCCCTACGATTCGCTGAGCTTCAGCGTCGACCTGCGGTGGGACGTATCGGGCCGCGGCTCGGGCATGATCGTCGCGCCGGGGCTGAGCTACCTGACCCCGCTGAGCAAGGGCGTGGCCATGGGCGGGGCCGTCGGCATGAACTTCATCGACGACGGCTATGCCAACTACAACTTCTCGATCTCGCCCGGGGGCAGCCAGGCGAGCGGCCTGCCGACCTATCGGGCGCGCGGCGGGCTGAAGGACGTCAATGCCGGCGCCTTCACCGCCTTCGACCTCAACGGCAACTTCCTCGACGGCGGACCGGCGATCGCGCTCGGCGCCTACTATTCGCGCCTGTTCGGCAGCGCCGCGGAAAGCCCGATCACCGCGCTGCGCGGCCGGCGCGGTCAGCTGATCTTCGGCGCGGCCGTGGGCTATACGTTCTAGGCAGGCGATCCGGGCGATCGCACGATCGCCCGGATCGATGCGGATCAGAAGCTCCGGGCGGTGTCCGAGCCGTCGACGAAGCCGTCCTGCGTCGTGTCGAGGCGCGAGAACATCCGGTCGCCGGACGCATTGAACTCCTCCGGGGAGAGGATGCCGTCCTTGTTGGTGTCGAGCACGGCGAAGCGGACATAGGCCTGGCGGATCTGGCGGGCGCGCTGCTCGGCCAGCGCCTTGTCGAGGCGGAAGGTGTATTCCGTGATGTATTCCTGCTCGTTCACCGCGCCGTTCTCGTTGAGGTCCATGCCCTTGAGGTCCTCGGCGCGCTTGGCCGTGAACTCCTGCTTGGAGACCTTGCCGTCCTTGTTGGCGTCGTAGGTCTCGAGGAACTCGCGCTTGCTGTGCCCGCCGCCGCCACCGCCGAAGCCGTCGCCGCGGGCCCCGGCCTGCGCCGGGGCGGCGTTGGGCGTACGGGCGGCGTTCTGACCGGCCGCGTTCTGAGCCATGGCGACGCCGGGGGCCGCCGCGAGGATGAGGGCCGCGAGGGCCGAGCCTTTGATAATGTGCATTGGGTGTTTTCCTCCTGTCGAATTGTGGATCAGCGCTGGACTTCGAAGGTCAGCGCGGTGGTGTAGCTGCGCTCGTCGGTCTCGGAGCCGGCCGGCGCGTCGGCGCGGTGCCGCACCATCAGGACGTAGATCCCGGCCTTGTCGAAGGTCAGCGAGGCGCGGCCGTCCGGGCCGGTGGTGATCTCGCGATGCCCCCGGTCCGCGTCGTAGTCCGCCCCGCCGCGATCGAGCTCCAGCTTCGCGCCGGCCAGCGGCTTGCCGTCGAACATGACCGCGAGGGCGAACGGAGTGTCGAGCGCGATGTCGCTCGGATGGGTCACGGGATGGATCGCCAGACGCCCGACCTGCGCATCGACCGGCGCGCGCGTCGGCCCCTTCTTGGTGACGTAGACGTCGGAGACGGTCTCGGTCTGGGTCGTGCGGACCGTCGCGCCGGCCGGAGCCTCGCCGCGCAGCGGCTGCCACTTTCCGTCGATCTGCACGAGCTTGCCGACCCGACCGCGGCGCACGCCGGAGGTGAAGCGATAGGTTCCCTCCTGCTTGAGGTCGCCTTCGAGGATCACCACCTGGCGCAGCTTGGCGACGTTGACCAGGGGCGCCCGCGTGCCGTCGGGCAGCAGAACGTGCCAGTCGTCCGAATCGACCGCCAGCTCGGGCCGGAAGAAATGCTCGGCGAAGGAGCTTTCGATCGTCACCCGATCCTCCTGGTTCGCCGAGAACAGGTTGGGCAGCATATAGGCCGTATGGGCCTGCGCCGACGCGGGCAGCGCGGCAAGGAGGCCCAGCGCCAGGGCCGGCGCGAGGCGGCGGAGCCGCCCGGGCTTGAGGTTCAGCATGTCGTGGTTCCCCTATATGATACTGCAAATGAGTCGCAGTTGCTATCATGCCAAGGCGATGTCAACGGAATAGAAGCGGCCGCGGCGATCATCCCGGTCACGATCCCTTGATCGCGAAGACGAAGTCCCGTCCCGCGCCCTGCGGCGGCTTGGGAAAGGGCGCGGCCCGGCGGACCATCTGCAAGGCCTCGCGGTCGAAGGCGGCCGAACCCGAGCTGCGCGCCACGCCGAGGTTCGAGACGTTGCCGTTGTCCTCGATCGTGAAGCGCACCTGGGTCGCCCCGGCGCCGATCGTGTTGGGGCGGCGGAAGCGTTGCAGGTGCTGCCAGACCTGGGCCGTATAGCCGCCGCTGCCCTGCGCCCCGCCGCTGCGCGGCTCGGCGCGTTCGCCCGCCGCCGCCTGCGCCGCGCTCCGCGCCTGCTCGGCGGCGCGCGCCTTGGCCGCTTCCTCGGCCCGGCGGAGCTGTTCGGCCGCCTCTCGCGCCTGATCGGGCGAGGGCCGGTTGTCCGCCTCCGGCTGCGCCCGCGGCGGGTCGGTGCGCTCGGCGACCGGCTCGGGTCGTTCGAGCAGGGCGATCCGCGGCTCGGGCCGCTTCTCGTCCGGCCGGGCGACGGTCGGCAGCGGCCGGACGACCGGCGTCGGAGCGGGCGGCGGCGGCGCCGGGGCGGTCTTGCTCTCCCCGCCCGACAGGCTCATCACGACCAGCGCCGCGTGCTTCTGGACGTCCGGCACGCCGATGTCGGCGATGCTGGCGAAGGCCACGATCATGGCCAGGTTGACCACGATCGAGGCCGTCAGCGAAACGGTCTTTTCCCTGGTCAAGCCGTGGAGCAGGTGTGCTGGCATCGCTGTCGCCTCGCCGGTGAGGATGCGGGCTGCCGCGAAGGCCGGCCCGGGGAGGTCCCGGGCCGGCGCGCGCGTCAGAACTGGACCGTGACCCCGCCCTTGATCGTGCGGCCCGGCGCGGGCCGGGTCGCCAGACCGGGGGTGTAGTACTTGTCGAAGATGTTCTCGACGCTGACGCGGAAGGTCAGGGTCCTGAGCAGGTCGAGCTTCGGCGAGAACGAGGCCCGCAGCGAATGGACGTCGAAGCCCGCTCCCTTGAGGGTGCTGGTGTAGGTGCCGTTGGTCTGCCCGGTCCGCGTCACCAGGTCCTCGGCGATCACGGTTTCCCAGCGCACGTCGAACAGGCGGCCGAAGCGTTTGCCGAGCGAGAGGCGGAAGGTGTTGTTCGGCAGGTTGGTCCAGTCGTCGATGATGCCGTTGGTGCGCAGGCGCCGGCCCTTGACGATGTTGCCGCCGAAATCGAAGTAGAACCCGCTCGGCGTCGCATAGGACGCCTCCAGCTCCCAGCCGTTGAGATAGACCTCGCTCACGCCCGAGTAGGACGTGACGTCGAGCAGGTCGGTGTCGTAGTAGTTGACCTTGATCGCCAGGCGATCGTTGTCGGTCAGCAGGCCCACGCGGTTGAACGAGCCGCCCAGCTCCCAGGTCTTGCCGCGCTCCGGCTTGGTCATCAGCGCCAGGGTCGTGGGCTCCATGTCGTCGAGGATCGGCAGGCTCTTGGTGGTGGCCCAGCTCCCGAACACGGCGAGGCCGAAGGGGAACTCGTACCGCGCCGAGACGCCGCCCATCCAGGCCTCGTTCTTGAAGCTCCGGTTGGCGTTCAGATAGGTGCCGCCGTCCGCGCCCTTGATGTTCTGCGCTTCCCAGCGGACCGCCGGGGTCAGGGTGAAGCCGCGGAACAGCGTCATCTCGTCGACCAGGAAGGCGGCCATGCGGCGATCCGTGCCGCCCGGGGCGCTGCTCGCGGTGAGCCGCGTCTTGTCGATGTATTCCAGGCCGACGCGCAGGTTGTGGCGAATCGAGCCGGTCGAGAACAGCGAGCCGTTCTTGAGCGTGATCTTCGACGTCTGGTAGCGCTGGTCGGCGTCGAGCAGGTTGAGGATGCTCGCCCCGGCCGTGCGGTCGACGGCCTGCGAATCGATCTGCTGGTCGGCGTAGGTATAGACCAGGCTGAGGTCGATCGCGTCGGTGTTCAGCGGCTTGTAGTAGTAGCCGACGGTCAGCGTCTTCGAATCGGTGTCGCGGTCGATGTTGCCGAAGCCGGTGCCGCTGGTGCCAAAGCTGTCGTAGGGCTTGTCGCGCTCGCTGGTCTTGGTCTGGGTGTAGCTGGCCTTGATCGTATGCGCGTTGTCGGCGCCGAAGTGGAACGCGCCCTTCACCATGAAGCTGGGCAGGCCGAAGGCGCTGTTGCCGATCGGGTTGCCGTTGCCGTCCTTCTGGGTGCCGAGCTCGCGCCAGGTATAGTTGGCGAGGAATTCGAACTGCTCGGTCGGCATGGCCGCCACGGTGGTCGAGGTGACGAAGCCGGCGCTGTTGGTCTGGCCGCTCAGCGTCTGGGCGAGCGTGATCCCGGTCTTGCCATGCAGCAGGTCCGACGCGTCGCTGGTCTCGAGCCGCACGACGCCGCCGATCACGCCCGAGCCGTACTCGAAGCTGCCGACGGTGCCGCGGTTCACCGCCACGCTCTTGTAGAGCAGCGGGTCGGTGAAAAGCTGGGTGCCGATGCGATAAAGCTCCTCGGAGCCGGTGGTCGCGCCATCGACCGTGACGAGCACCTTCTGGTCGGTGCCGTAGGTGCCGTTGGCGCCGAAGCCGCGGATGTTGATGCCCGAGCCGATCGGCGTGCCGCCGTTGATCAGGGTGACGCCGGGGATCGAGTCGATCAGCTCGGCGATCGTGTTCGCCTGGCGCTCCTCGATCTCCTTGCGGCTGATCACCGTGACCGGCGTCGCCGTATCGGTCTGGATCGCGCGGGCGCTCTCGCCGATGTCGATGGTGCCGAGGAACTCGCCGTTCTCGCCCTGCGGCGCGGCGTCCTGCGCCAGGGCGGCGCCCGACCAGGCGAGCGCGGCTGCCGCCGAGCCCAGGAGCACGAACTTCCGATCCAAAGTCATAAGCATGGAGACCCCCATATTTAAATGCGACTGATTCTCAATTGCAGATAGCCCTCTAGGGACGGTCGTGCACGCTTGCAACAGGGAATTGACGAAGAACCGACAGGGCCGCTGCGCTCAATAGAGGTCGCGCAGCAGCCGCCCTTCCTCCCGCGCGCGGTCGAGCCATTCCGAGCCGAGGACGGCGGCCAGCTCGGCGAGGCACTGCTCGCCCATGGCCTGCCGCCCGCAGATCACGATACGCCCCGCCGCACCCAGGAATCCGGCGATCTCGGGCCCCGCCGCGGCCAGGACGTGCTGCACGTAGGGACCGCCTGCGCCTGGCCGCGACAGGGCGAGGTCGAGACGGTCGAGCCGCCCCTCGCACTGCCAGCCGAGCATCTCGCCCAGGATCGGACTGTCGGCCTCGGCAGCGCGCTCGCCGAACAGGAGGCGGCAGGGCTGGCCGAGCACCATGGCGTGAAGCAGGTGGGGCCGCAGCCCCGCCCAGCCCGAGCCAGCGCCGAGCGCCAGCAGCGGCCCCGCGCCGGCGGGCGGGCGAAACGAGCGATGGGTCCGGACCCGCCCGACCACGCCCGCCGCGTCCCCGGTAAGATGGCCCGAGCCCAGTCCGGCGACGCCGCCGTCGACGACCCGCCGGACGAACAGGAGGATCGCGTCCTCGCCGGGCAGGCTGGCGATCGAATAGTCGCGCAGGTGGCCGTCCGGCGTGCGCAGCTCGAACAGATCGCCGATGTCCCAATCCGGCAGCGCGCCCTCGGCCGGGCGCAGCGCGATCCGGAACAGGCCCCCGCAAGCACGGCTGGCGCCCGCCACCTGCTCGCGCGCCACGACATGCCAGCGCGTCTCGGCCTCGACCGGGGTCGCGGCGCCGGCCGGATAGCCGGCCGCACTCAACTGCCTGTCCCAGTCCGCCAGGTCCGCGGCGGCAAGGTCGTCGACCTCCACGCAGGGGAACAGCAGCTAGGCCCCGCCCCGCCGCGCCCAATCGGCGATGCGGCGGCCAAAACCGCAGAACTGCCGATAGCGCCGGTCGCCCAGCGCCAGGACCGCGACCTGCTTGCCCGAGAGGTCGACGGCGGCGCCCAGCACGTCGCGCGCGAACCGCCGGGCATTGTCGGGCGCCTCGCCCTCCCCCGTAGTCGAGGCGACGAAGACCAGGAGCTTCGCTGTAGCGAGGTGTTCCGGGGTGAGGCTGTCGGCCTCGACGAGGGCGCAGTCGGCGCCGCTCGCCGCGATGCGGAGCTGGGCCTGCTGCGCGAGATCGCCGGCGTGCCCGGTCTGCGAGGCATAGACGACGATCGCCTGCGCCGCCGGAGCCGCCGTCCGCGCGCGCCGCATGACGAGCAGCACGGTGAGCATCAGCCACAGCGCGACGAGGCCCAGGGCCAAGGCCCAGTCGACCGCATCCCGGCTCAAGCGGAGCGGCGCGTCAGGCATCAACCATCCATTCCCGAAGCGCGGCGCTGATCACCGGCTCCGCGCCCGGCGCCGCCGGGACCAGCAGGCAGGGAATTGCATGGCGCTTCGCGAAGGCGCGCGCCGCTTCGCTCCCCATCACGACCAGGGCCGTCGCCAGGGCATCGGCGCGGGCACAGTTGCGGTCGAACACGCTCGCGCCGCGCAGGTCGCTGTCGCTCGGCTCGGCGGTCAGCGGGTCCATGCTGTGCGAATAGCGCCGGCCCCCGTGGAGGAAGAACCGCACGTCGCTGCCCGAGGAGGCGCAGGCCCAGCCGTGCAGCGCGGCGACCGCCCGCCCCGCGAACAGGCCGGGCCATTCCAGCTCCAGCCACCAGGGCATGGCGTCGGGCTTGATCCCGAAGCCCGCCGCTTCGCCGCCAATCTCGACCAACACCGCCACGACGCCGGGCGTGGCGCGGACGAGATCGTGCAGCGCATCGACCGCATGGCCCTTGGCGATGCCGCAGAGGTCGAGCGCGAAGCCCGCCGCGCGCTCCAGCCGCTGCCCGTTCCAGCGCGGCCGCGCCTCCCCTGCCAGCAGGCGCCGGAGCCGTGCACATTCGCCGGGGTCGGCCAGGCCTTCGCCCACCGCGACCGGGCCGAAGCCCCACAGGTCCGTTACCGCGCCGAGGAACGGGTCGAAGGCCCCGCCGGTCAGCCCATGCAGCGCGACCGCCCGGTCGACGACCGCGCGCATCGGTTCGGGCAGGGCCAGCGCCTCGCCGGGGGCCAGCGCGTTGTAGCAGTTCAGCGTCGAATCGCCGATCCACGGGCTCATCTGCGCGTCGATCCGGGCCAGCTCCGCCTCGCACCGCTGCTTGAGCGCATCGGCCAGGCCCGCCGCGACCGCCGGCTCCGCGATCAGGCGGACCATCCAGGTCGTGCCGAAGATCGCGCCGCCGAAGGTCAACTGCACCCCGTCCGCGCAGTGGGGCGCGGGCGCGACCTCGGGCGGCAGGAGGAGAAGGCCGTCGTCCGCGCGGACGGCTGCGGCGCCCGCGGCCATGGTCAGGGCTGGACGGAGACGGCGATCGCGCCAAGCTCGGCATTGCCCCGGGCCGATCCCGCGGCGCGCCGGCCGGCCCGCCACTCGAACGGCACCTTGACCAGTTCACGCCCGCCCTTCTCGCGCGCCGCCTCGACCACCACGGCATAGCGCCCGGGCGCGAGGCCCTCGAGGCCGGAGAGGGTCACGGTATGCCGGCCCGGCGCCTGGGTCGGGCGCGAGATGCCGTCGGCGGGCATGGTCATGGCCCGGCCGCCGACCCGCCACCAGGTCCGCAGCTCAGGCAGCCAGCGTACGCCAATCCGGGCCTGGTCGTGGAACACCGCGCCCATGCGCACCTGCTTGCCGGTCGCATCCTCCAGCCAGACTGCGACATAAGGCTTGCGATAGGGCTGGGCGTCGATGCGCGGGATTTCGACGGTGACGGTCGCGCTGGCGGCGAGGGCCGTATCGGCGGCCGCGACGGCGATCGTGGCGGCGACGAGCGAGAGGGATGAACGCAAGGGACTTGTCCTTCTGTCAGTGAACGAGGAGCAGGAAGACCACGACCGGGGCGACGAGCCCGAGCGCGGTCAGCGGCCAGGTCGAGACGCGACCGCGCGCGTGGAGAGCGAGGAGGCCGAAGCCGGTCAGCGCGAAGATCACGAAGAACGCCGCGGAAAGGTCGATGAGGAATTTCCAGGCCGAGCCGGCGTGGCGCCCCTTGTGGAGGTCGTTGAACATCGCGACCGTTCCGCGGTTCGTGACCTCGTAGGTCATCGTCCGGGCGTTGAGGTCGATCGTCAGGACCCGGTCGCGCCCCGGCGCGGCGAGGTCGAAGACCATCTCGCCATACTGGTTGTCGACCTTGCGCGCCGAGAGGTCGGCCTGGGTCAGGCGGCGGATCTCGACAGCCAGCGCATCGGGCACCACCGCGCCCTGGGGAAGGCGCGAGAGACGCTCGCGCAGGTCCTCGGGCAACGCTACCTCGCGGACCACGCTGCGGCCCGGGTTCTCGAAGCGGTCGGCATGGTTGAGCGTCACCCCCGTCACCGCGAACATCAGCATCAACACCAAGCAGACGGCCGAGCTGATCCAATGCCACTGCCGCAACTGCCGCGCCCAGAACGGCCTGGTTCCAACCTGGATCTTGGGCATCGCGCTCGCTCGACCTCGATATTCGCTTCGCGGCGCACGCATATCGACCAGGGCTGCGGAAAGAAGCGCCCCGGCGGCACCGCAGCGGCGAACTAATAGGAATGATTCTCAATTGCAATATATTTGAGCGTTGTCTTACTGGGTGCGAGCATTGGGAAAGCAAACCGAACTGGGCTGGCTGGCAATGCGCTTGCGGGGGTCAGCCCAGCCACCGCACCCGCTCCGCTCCCCGGACCTCGGAGGTAAGACACAGCGGGTGCCGCAAATACGCTCAGGAGATCGCCCGGCGGACGATTTCCCAAGTTTTCAACGAATTTCAGAAAGTGGCGCCAGAAGAGCTTTCTAGCTGGGCGCCTAAACGGTTGATTTTCTAGCTAAATCATCAACTTAAAAGATCGCCAAGAGCATCTTTAGCACGATCCGACAGCGTGGAAAAGGCTGGATACTTATGGACGGTTCGCACGAAACGACGGGACAGCCAGCGCTTCAGCTTCTTGCCAAGGAATCTCGCGCCTAGTTTCTTCGCGGGACGATCTCATATTCCAAATCGTGCAAACGAAACCGCTTTGGCTGCTCCTCTTGATGATGGCGGACGGGTGCTCCGACGACGTGCTCACGCAGGATCGCGAAAAGACCGTTCATGGACCTGAGATTGCCCTGCCGTGCGATCATCACCTTTCCAGCGTTGTAGAACTGCATCCAAGTGGCATACGCCACATTCTCGTCTATGACTGCTCCGGCCAGTGGGTAGGCGTGGTGCCTGGCGACAATGAGTTTCCTGACCCTAGATATCTTGGCGCCTCGCGGGAGGCGAAAGGCATTCCGTAGGATGGTCTCATCGGCTGTACCGAGCCAGTCCGCCACAACGTCGAGCCATCCGATGCACTCTCGCAGAAATCGTGGCATTCTCGAATTTTTTGCCTTGAGATCTGGCCCGGGTGTATCCTGGTGCTTGAGCTGAAACAGCATCAGGTCGCCGTAGATGGGGTCGAAGGCAACCAAATCTACGTCTGTCAGCACCCTGCCTCGATGCCGAAGCTTTATGTTGGTGCGGCAGATCACGTCCGGAAAGATGGACTGAAAAAATTCTGTCAGCGCACGCTGAAGTGACGCTTCGCGACCTCTCTGGTTGGATGAATAGTCGGACTGAAAATTCCTTCTAAGGGAATCGAGCAGGAACTCCATTTGACGTGCTCGGCCACTCACCAGCTTCACGATCGAGGTTGATGCGAACTCGACTATTACGGGCAGAGGAGCGTGTGGTCTCGAAGCGACTCCGACATTCTGCCGAGTAAGCGTCACTGTCCTGAACAGTTGCTCAGCTTCACATCGAGAGGTCGGGGTGTAGTGGACAAATCTCTCACCGAACTCCTCCAGAGCACGCCAGAGATCGTCGATGAATTCCTCACGGTCCGCCGATATCGTCAGCACGTTACCCCTTGGGATGTCAGGGTATTTCACGTTCATTGCTGCCGCAAATCGTTCATGTTTTAGAGCAAATGACACAACAATTGCAGCACTCATCAGGTATTTTAGGTAGGTGATTCCGCCAAATTTTTTCAATTCATTGAATGAATCGAATTGAGGAGTTTCGGCGATTTGCCCCCAAGCGATGGTGAAAAATATGTCATCGAGAAATGGATCTGCGTTGTAGCCCATGAACAGATCGCGCCAGACGTAGACATTTTCGAGGAATGATTCCTGAATTTTTTCAGATCTTATTTTACCTTCCGGGGTTTCAAACAAATTGCGCTCAAGCTCAGTCTGCAAGATACCACGATAATGTTCTTCAACCCCCCTCTCGTGAGCCTGCGCGTCGATAACCCTAGGAGGAAACTCAAAGCGATAGAGCTTCGGATCAACCTTCGTGATCGTTGACAGGCCAGACCAGGTCAGCTCGACAACGCGCCTTCCGTGTTCGATGAATCCCAGCATCGTGGCCAGATCAGCAACCCGTCGTGCGAGGTCTTCGGATCGTGGCATCGTGATCGCCGGAAAGGGAAAGTCCGAGTGCAGGCTGAGCATGAGGATAACCAGCCGCCTGAGACCCATCGATAGAAAATAAAATGGATGCGACAATTCCTCTTCGAGGCCGTTCTCCGCAATGAACGTTTCGTGAAGATCGAGCTCTTTCAGTGCGCCAGCGAGAAGGATGCCCCGATGGTCACGCGCGAGCTGCTGTGAGATTCTGCTCTCCTCTTCGGAGAGGCCCTGCAAGAACTCAACGATCCAAGCCTTCTCATCAGCTGAAAGTACTACGGGTTCGCCAAGTTGAGCCATATTCACAGCACCAGTAAAGTTGTCGGGGAGCCTTGCTGAAACGCAGGAGCTTTGGGAGCGTAATCGTGATGGAGAATCTGCGCGACTTCTATGATCGGCTCAATGAGGCGGAGCGGCAACTTTCTGCGGAGGTTGCGGCCGACCGAGTGGGCCTCCTCATGCGAATTGCCATCAATGAGCTCGATCTCGATTTCGAAGGCTTCCA
>CALLNA010000183.1 GCA_938005655.1 uncultured Novosphingobium sp. | reverse complement strand
TGCGGGGCGGGCCAGTCGGCGAGGCGGGTGGAGTGGCTGAGGCGGGCGATGAGGGCGTCGGCGGTGCGCAGGGTTGCCTTGGCGCGGAGGCCGCGCCAACCTGGGCGGTCGGCGGCGGTGGGAGCGGCCGACAGGGTGCGGGCGGGGGCGAAGAGTTGCGCCTCGGCCTGCGCGATCAGGGCGGGATCGCGGATCAGGGCGACGTGGTCGGCGCTGGTGCGGTAGCTGACGAAATCGAAGTTGCTTGAGCCGGCGACCAGCACCGTGCTGTCGACCAGTGCGGCCTTGACGTGGGTCATCTCGGGCAGGAGGCGCAGCGCGATGCCGTTGCGGCGTCTGCTGCTGCTGTCGGCGAGCAGGTAGTCGCGCACGATCGGCTTGTTGCTGGGGCGGGGCGTGTGGATCGTCACCCCCACGCCTCGGCGCGCTGCGGCGGCGAGGGCGTCGACGAAAGGGAAGGTCGGATAGGCGCTGATCACCTCGATCTCGCGCCGGGCCTCGCCGAACAGGCGGAACAGCGAGGCGAAGCCCTGACGGTTGGTCGCGCCGTCGAGGTTGATGAGGTCGAGCCCCTCGCCGAACGACCCGGCCAGCAGGCGCGGCTCGCCGGCCCAGTCGGCGGCGAAGGATTCGGCGAGCCAGTCCACCGCTGCGGGATCGGCGATCCGCAGCATCATGTCGTGCCAGGCGAAGTTGTGGTCGGAGAAGTTGATCCCGCCGATCCAGGCGGCGTCGTCCGCGATCAGCAGCTTCTTGTGGTTGCGCAAGGGGTAGCGCAGCCAGTTGCCCTCCATCGGATTGGTGATCCGCACGCCGACGCCGTCGTCGCGCAGCCGCGCGAACATCGCCTGGGTCGCCGCGGCCTCGGCCAGGATCGCGGGATCGCGTGTCCGGCGCAGGAAGGTGTCGTTGATGACGTGACGGGTATAGTCGTCGACCAGCACGCGGCGATCCGCCGCCCCGCTCGCCTGGATCGCGGTGGCGACGGCGAGCCCGGCGGTGTCGCCTTCGAAGGTCATCGCCTGGACCAGGACGCGGTGCCGCGCCGCGGCCATGTCCTGCGCGGCGCGCGCCCAGAACGCGGCCGAACCCACGAAAAGCTCCAACCGCGGCACGACGAACTCCATTTCGGGGGGAACTTCCCGGCGTCTCGCGACTTGCCACCTTGGGGTGGCGATGGCAATCAGCCTGCGCTGGCAGTGGAGGTTCATCGATGCACCGCAAGACATCGCCGGCGCAACTGCTCGGCCGCCCCGTCCGCATCCTCATGCTCCTGACCTCGCTCCACGGCGGCGGCGCCGAGCGGGTTGCGGTCCACCTCCACAACCAGCTCGACCGCAAGCGCTTCGATGTGCGGACCGGCCTGCTCCGCGCCGCCGGGCCCTACCTCGACCAGATCGAAGCCGACCGGATCATGGTCGCGCCGGACGGCGAGGCGCGGTTCAACTACGACGGGCCCAACCGCGCGCAATATACGCCCGGCAAGCTGATCGGCGCGATCCAGCGCGCGCCGCTCGCCTATCGGCGGATGATCGCAGAGTTCCGCCCCGACGTGGTGATGAGCTTCCTCAAGGGCACCAACCTGCTGACCTGGCTGGCGCTGATGAATTCCGGGGCGGGCCGCCCGCGCTGGATCGCGCGCGAGGGCAACAACGTGCGCGCCGTGGTGCGCGAGGAGGCGCCCAATGCCCTGGTCGAGCACGTCTCGCTCGCCCTGACCCGCCGGGCCTATCGCCGCGCCGACGCTGTGCTCGCCAACTCGACCGACATGGCCCTGGGGCTCACCGCCGATCTCGGGCTCGATCCCGACAGGGTGCGGATGATCAACAACCCGATCGATCTCGCTGCGATCGAGGCGGCGGCGAGCGCGCCGCTGTCGGGCGCGCCGACGCGGCCCTATATCCTTACTGCCGGCCGGCTCGAGTACCAGAAGGCGCAGGAGGTCCTGCTCCAGGCCTATGCCCGCAGCGGCATCTGGCGGAGCCATGCGCTGGTCATCCTCGGCAAGGGCAGCAAGCTGGCCGAGTTGCATCGCCTGGCGGCCCAGCTCGGGATCGGCGAGCACGTCCGGTTCATCGGCTTCGTCGGCAATCCCTATGCCTGGATGGCGGGGGCGGACCTTTTTGTCCTGCCCTCGCGGTGGGAGGGTTTTCCGACCGTCGCGGCCGAGGCGATGGCCTGCGGCACGCCGGTCCTGCTCAGCGACTGCAACTTCGGCCCGCGCGACATCGTCGTGCCGGGGGAGAGCGGCGAGCTGGTCGCGCCGGAAGACCCCGACGCCCTGGCCCTGGCCATGGCGCGGCTGATCGGCGATCCCGCGGGACGGGCCGATCTGGCGGAGGGTGGGCGCCGCCGCGTCCGGCGGTTCGCCATCCACGACATGATCGCGCACTATGCCCGCCTGTTCGAGGAGCTGGTGCCGGCGCCCTACGTGAGCGGGCCGGCCTATTGACCCCGGTCCATTGCCTTTGGCCCGTTAACCTTTGCGTCGGCCGGGGTCCCGCACCGGGACGCGGACGCCGGGGCGCTGGCGGGCGCGGGCGAATTGGGCGATGATGCGCCGGTATTCCAAAGAGGGTAAGCGCGATGAAGACCGGCACGATCGCAGGATTTGCAGCGGCCCTGCTGGGCGTCGCCGGAGTGGGCGGCGTCCTGGCCTTCGGCGAGGGGCTGGGCGGCGAGAAGCCGGTCAAGGCTGCTGCGGCCCCTGCCGCCCCTGTCCAGAAGGTCGCGGCAGCGCCTCAGGCTGCGCTGACCTCGACCCCGGTCCGGCCGCAGTCCGCCCCGGCTCAGCCTCCGGCCGACGAGCGCTTCGTGATCAAGCGCATCCTGCCGATCTCGGGACCGATCCGCTATGGCGAGTGGCACTGGGACGACGCCGGGGTGGCGCCCGGGCCGATGGTCATCACCGTCGATCTCGACGCGCGGGTGCTCTCGGTCTTCCGCGGCGGCTACGAGATCGGGGCGACGGCGGTGCTGCTCGGCACCCAGGACAAGCCGACCCCGCTCGGCGTTTTCCCGATCACCGAGAAAAAGAAGGACCACGTCTCCAACCTCTACGACGCGCCGATGCCCTATATGCAGCGGCTGACCAACGACGGGATCACGATCCACGCAACCAAGGTCGAGAACGGTTATGCCAGCCACGGCTGCATCGGCGTGCCGCTGGACTTCGCCAAGAAGCTGTTCAGCGTCACCGCGCTCGGCGACCGGGTCTATATCACCCGGGGCAAGCAGGTCGGGATCGGCGACCAGATCGCTTCGTAGGAAGTCCTTGGCCTTGCTCAGGCCCGCCGCCGCGGCGCGCGGGTGAAGCTCCAGCCCTCGGGCAGGGGGCGGGCCACCAGGCTGCCGATCGAGGCGGGCTGGCGCGCCACCAGGCTGTCGAACAGGCGGGCAAGCGCGCCGCCGCGCGGCTCCTCGCCGTCGAGTTCCGTCACGATCCGGGCCAGTACCCTGAGGGCCACCGCGCGCGGGGCGCGGGGGCGGTAGGTCAGGCCGAGGCCGCTGTGCTCGACCTGCTCCGTCCACTCGCGCCGCGCCGCCCAGTCGAGCGCGGCGTCGGCGTCGGCGAGGTGCCCGGCGCTCTCGGCCACGGCGGCCACGTCGAGCCAGTCGGCCCCGGCCAGGGCCCGGCGTATCCGTACCCGGTCGAAGCGCGGGTCGGCATTGCTGGGGTCGGCGGCGGCGGTAAGGCCCGCCGCTGCGACCACCGCCGCCAGCTCGGCGCGGCGCCAACCGAGCAGCGGGCGCAGCAGCAGCAGGGCGGTGCCCGGCACCTCTCCGCGCGGCCGCACCCCGGAGAGCCCGGCGACGCCGCTGCCGCGGTTGAGGCGCATCAGCAGGGTCTCGGCCTGGTCGTCGGCATGGTGCGCCGTGGCGAGGGCGGCCAGGCCGCGCGCCGTCATCCATTCGGCAAGGGCCGCATAGCGCGCCTCACGGGCGCGGGCCTGGAGATTGCCTTCGCCTACCTCGACCGCCAGCGTGGCGTGGGGCACGCCGAGCGCGGTGCAGGCCCGCGCGACCATGGCCGCTTCCTGCGCGCTTTCCGGGCGCAGGCCGTGATCGACGGTCGCCGCCTCGACCCGGCCGGGGAGGGCGGCATGGGCGAGCAGCAGCAGGGCCAGGCTGTCGGGGCCGCCTGACACCGCCACGGCGAGCCGCCCGGCGGGATCGGGCCACAGCTTGCCGAGATCGGCGCGCAGCCGCGCCGTCAGGTCCGGATCGGGGGCTGCCGGCTTGTCAATTGCACTTCACCGAGGCGCGGGTCGTATCGTACTGCGACTTGAGCCGCCCGGCGGCCTCCTGCGGATAGGTGTCGCTGAACTCGGCCAGGGCGATGCAGGCGCGGCTCGTATCCTTGAGCCGGCTCATCGATTCCGCGAGGTAGAGCAGGCTGTCGGGCGCGCGGTCGCCGCGCTTGTTCGCCTGGTAGTTCTGGAGGAACCACGAGGCGGCCTCGCGCGGCTTGCCATCGTCGAGCAGGGCGCGGCCCATCAGGTTGCGCGCGTAGCTGACCCGCGAATGGCGCGGGTACTTGTCGATGAATAGCTTGAGCTGCTGCTGGGCCTCCGGATAGAACTTCGCCTCCCACAGGCGGAAGCCGTAGGTGTATTCATCCTCGCCCGCGTCGTTGGTCTCCGGCTTGACGATGGCGCGCACCCCGGCGACCCGCTGGGCCGAAGGCGCGGCGGGCTTGGCTGCGGGGGCCGGCGGGGTCGCGCGCGGCGGGGCGGGCGTCGGCGCCGGAGCGGCGGCGGGCGTCGCCGGCCGGGTGGTATTGCCGCTCATCGCCGCGAGGTTGGACGAGCTGGCGCTGGAGCCCTCGTCGGACGGCCCGATCGCCTCGGAGGTGGAGGCGGCCTTCGCCGCGCTCTCGCTCGCCGCCACGCGCTGCTCCAGCAGGCGCAGCTTGTTGCTGTTCTCCTCGTTCTGCGCGGTCAGCCGCGTGAGCTGGGCTTCCACGGCGTCCATGCGCGAGAGCAGGTCGGCGACCGGGGTCGTCGCGGGGGAGCCCGGCGCACGCGTCGGGGCGTTCGTCGGGGTGGCCTGGGGCGCCACCGTGCCCGCGGCGCCGGCCTGGCGCTTGAGCGCCTGCACCTCGGCCTCGAGCCGGCGCAGGCGGGTATCGGCGCTGCCGTCCTGGGCCAGCGCGGGAGCCGTCGTCCCGGCCAGCGCGAGCACCAGTGCCAGAAGGGGCTGCGACCTGCCCCGAAGGATATTCATCATTGCCTTGTCATCCCGTCCATCGAACGCCCAATCTAGCCTATCGCGGGCTTAGCCTGCGATTAACCATGCGGGTGCTGATTGCCGCAGGGCTCCGGTCTTGTCGAGACCGGGCTACTGCGAAACGGTGGAAGCTTCGGGCGCCGAGGCCGGGGGAGGGGGTGCCGCCGCGGGCGCGCTGGCCGCCGGGCTGGGGGCCGGAACGGGCGCGGCGTGCGGAATGCGGTGCGTCTGCAGCGCGGCGGCGAGCGCCGGGGTTGCGCCTGCCGATGCGGGAGCCGCAGCCCCGGCCGCCGAGCGGGCGAGCAGGGCGGCGGCGGTGACGGGCACGTCCTTCAGCGTCGTCTGCTTCTCGGCGAGCTTGGGCACCGGCTTGCCGTCGATCGTGATGGCGAGGGCCTGGGGCCGCGCGGTCCAGATCATCGGGCCGCTCGCGGTCGCGGGAACGGCATAGCTCTCGCCCTGGGCAAGCTCCTTCTGGAGGAGCTGGCCGGTCGCGTCGTAGAACTTCACCCAGACGCCGGGCTCCAGCGCGGTGAACACCACCTGGCCAGTGCTGGCAGGCGCGGAGGCGGCGGGCGCGGCCACAGGCGCGGGGGTGGGCGTCTCGGCGGCGATCGGCGGCAGCTCGGCCGCCGGGGCGTAGTAGCTGCGCCAGAAGAAGAACCCGGCGACGATCACCCCGACCGCGAGGATGCCCGCCAGCCAGGCGAAGGCCGAGCTGGGGATGCGCGCGGGGTCGCCCGGCTCGAAGGTCGCGGCGCGGGGCGTGGGCTCGGGAACGGAGCCGTCGAGCTCGGTGCGGACGAGGCGTACGATCTCGGCCTCGTCCAGGCCCAGGGCGCGGGCATAGCTGCGCGAGAAGCCGACGGCGTAGGTCCGCGCCGGCAGGGCGCCGAAATTGTCCTGCTCGATCGCCAGCAGGTGGCGTTCGGGGATCTTCGTCTGCTCGGCGATCTGGGCCAGGCTGAGGCCTGCCGCCTCGCGCGCGCGACACAGGACCTTCCCCGCCGTCTCCAACGGAAGTTCGCTATCCAGACTATGAGACTCCGCCATCCCGCTCCTTGAGGTGTCCTGATTTTCGCCAATCCCGAGCGCGCAGGCATGGCGGTTGACGCCATGAAGTCAACGCGATTACGCCGGGCGCTCCATTTCGCGCGGCAGGCCGCGCCTTAGCTGCGGCAAAGGGCCGTCCGGCCTGGAACCTTCCCGATGCGACGGCCTGGGCGGCGGTCAATCGAGCACCATCCCGCGCGCGGCGGCCCAGGCCTGGAGCTCACCGCGCAGGTTCGGCGGAGGAGCGGCCAGCCAGCCGTCCAGCGCGCTTCCGATCTCGGCCAGGTCGACCTTGCGGACCAGCTCCTTGATCGGGCCGACCGCCGCCGGGGTGATCGACAGCCGGCGGATGCCGACGCCGAGCAGGGCAAGCGCTTCGAGCTGGCGCCCGCCCATCTCGCCGCAGACGGTGAGGTCGATGCCG
Source organism: uncultured Novosphingobium sp. (assembly GCA_938005655.1). Lineage (GTDB taxonomy): Bacteria > Pseudomonadota > Alphaproteobacteria > Sphingomonadales > Sphingomonadaceae > Novosphingobium. The sequence continues at coordinate 2,327 of CALLNA010000183.1, read as the reverse complement.
AAGGGCCGGGTCTGGCCGACGACGCGGCGGATGAAGCGCAGGATCGCCGGGCTCAGCCAGTCGTAGCGCTCGGCCAGCTTGGGGTTCGAGCGGTCGGCGGCGAACAGGAACTGGGTGAGGTCGTTGGTGCCGATCGAGAGGAACGACAGCTTCGGCGCGATCACGTCGAGCACTTCGGCCAGCGCCGGCACTTCCAGCATGGCGCCGTAGCGGATCGCCTCGGGCAGGACCTTCTTCTGGTTGCGCAGGAACTGGAGCTGCTTGTCGAAGGCGGCCTTGGCGGCCTCGAACTCCCAGGGCTCCGAGACCATCGGGAACATGACGTTGAGCGTGCGGCCCGCCGCCGCCTCCAGCAGGGCGCGCGCCTGGGCCTTGAGCAGGCCGTCGCGCTCCAGCGCCAAGCGCAGGGCGCGCCAGCCCATCGCCGGGTTCTCCTCCCCCTCGCCGTCGTCGTGGCGCAGGTAGGGCAGGACCTTGTCGCCGCCGATGTCGACCGTGCGGAAGATCACCGGCTTGTCGCCCGCCGCGTCGAGGACGTCGCGGTAGAGTCGGGGCTGGCGCTCGCGCTGTGGCAAGGTGGCGGAGACGAGGAACTGGAACTCGGTGCGGAACAGGCCGATGCCGTCGGCGCCGGTCAGCGCCAGGTTGGGCATGTCGTCGCGCAGGCCGGCGTTGATCATCACCGTGATCCGCGTGCCGCAGCGCGTCATCGGCTCGACGTCGCGCAGGGCGGCATAGGCGGCCTGGCGCTCGCGGCTTTTGGCGAAGCGCGCCTCGAAGGCCTCGACCATGCCCGGCGCGGGACGGACCGTGGCCGTGCCCTGGTCGGCATCGAGCAGGAGGTGGTCGCCCTCGCGCACCAGCCCGCGCAGGCCGCGGACGCGGCCGAGCACCGGCACGCCCATCGCCCGCGCGACGATCACCACGTGGGCGGTGAGCGAGCCTTCCTCCAGGATCACGCCCTTGAGCCGCCGCCGGTCGTATTCGAGCAGTTCGGCCGGGCCGAGGTTGCGGGCGATCAGGATCGCGTCGTTGCGCAGGCCCATGCTCGCCGCCGTGCCGAGCTGGCCCGAGACCATCCGCAGCAGGCGGTTGGAGAGGTCCTCCAGGTCGTGCATCCGGTCAGCCAGCAGGGGGTCGTCGATCTGCCGCATCCGCATCCGGGTGCGCTGCTGGACGCGCTCGATCGCGGCCTCGGCGGTGAGGCCGGAATCGATCGCCTCGTTGATCCGCCGCGCCCAGCCCTCGTCGTAGGCGAACATCTTGTAGGTCTCGAGCACCTCCTCGTGCTCGCCGCCCACGCCGAACTCGGCCTGGCCGGCCATCCGCTCGATCTGCTCGCGCATCTTGTCGAAGGCGAGGAACACGCGCTGGCGCTCGGCCTCGGTGTCCTCGGCGACGACGTGCTCGATGTTGATGCGCGGCTGGTGATAGACCGCCTGACCGCTCGCCAGCCCCTTGACCAGGGTCAGGCCGCGAAGCTGGTCGGGCCCGGTCTGGGCGGCGGAGAGGCCGTAGCCGGCGTCGTCGTCGACCAGCTCGGCATTGGCGATCAGCTCGGACAGGACCATGGCCACGGTCTGGAGCGCCTCGATCTCGACCTCCTCGTAGCGGCGCGGCTCGACGTGCTGGACGCAAAGCACGCCGACCGCGCGCTCGCGCCGGACGATGGGGACGCCGGCGAAGGAGTGGTACTTGTCCTCGCCCGTTTCCGGCCGGTAGGAGAAGTCCGGGTGGGCAGTCGCCTCGGCCAGGTTCAGCGTCTCGATGTTCGCCGCGATCGTGCCGACCAGGCCCTCGCCGATCGCCATGCGGGTGATGTGGACCGCGCCCTGCTCCAGGCCGCGGGTGGCGAACAGCTCCAGCATTCCCTCGCGCAGCAGGTAGATCGAGCAGACCTCGCTATCCAGCGCTTCGCCGATGATCTCCACCACCTGATTGAGCTTGGCCTGCGCATTCGATCGCGCGGCCATGACATCGTGGAGGCGGACGAGGATCTCGCGGGCGGAGGCGGCGGCGGACAGCGGCATGGTCATCAGCTATCAGAGCGAAGCCTTGGGTGCCACGCAACATTATGTTGGCGGGTATGATGGATGGGGAAAGGAGCCGATGCGGCAATCCGGCCGCGATGCACGAAAGGCCGGAGAAATGGCGGTTGTCGCGAAATCGGTTGATCTATCGCGGCGCGCTTCGCCTCAGGCGAGCGCGGCCATGTAATGCGCGCACTTGCGGCGGCGCTCCTGTCCCTGCAGCGTCAGCACGAGATGGCCGAGCTGGCGGCGGATCAGCCCCTGGTCGGTCAATGCCTCGATCGTTCGCTGGGGCTG
>CALLNA010000182.1 GCA_938005655.1 uncultured Novosphingobium sp. | reverse complement strand
CTTGGCCTTGGACTTGCCGAAGCCCATCGCGCCCGATCCGCCGCCCTTCTGCATCTGCCGCAGGGCGAAGAAGGCAACGCCCAGGATCAGCATGAAGGGCAGGGCCTGGACCAGGATGTAGAGCAGCAGGTTGGGCTCGTCCGCCGCCTTGCCCTGGTACTTCACGCCGTTGTCGGCGAGGAGCTGGGGCAGGGTGGTGTCGTTGGGGACGGGGACGGTGGAGAAGGCGTCGCCGTTCTTGTAGTGGCCGGTGACTTTCTCGGTCCCGACCTGGGCGTCGCGGATGCTGCCCTCGGCGACCTTGGCGCGGAAGTCGGAATAGGAGATCTGGGTGGCCCCGGCGTCGCTCCGCGCGCTGAACATCGAGACGACCACGAACAGGGCGAGGAAAATCCCGCCCCAGATCATCAGGCCCTTCATCCACGGATTGCCTTGCGGCTGATCGTCGTTCATTCGCGCGAAACCGTCCTTTCGCGGGCCAATGTAGGCGCGAACCCCTGAATGGCAAGCTAACGGAACCGATCGGAGAAATCGGCTCGGCGCATCGCCCGCCCGCACGGTCCGGGCTGGCGGGAGGCCCCCTAAGGGGCAATACGGATTTTTCCGGAACGCACCGGCTCGGCAAGCGTTGAATCTCCCGCCTCCGCCAGATAGGCTTTGGCGCGGAGTTGCTCCGGATGCTGGAAAAAGGAACCTTTGCATGAAAAAGGCTATGTTCGCCGCGGTTTCGGCCGTGACCGCCCTGGGTGTCGCGCTCGCCGCGGTCCCGGTTTCGGCGCAATACCGCGATCGCGACCGGCACGACCGGCGCTGGGATCGCGGGAACGACCGCCACCAGAACAACCGCCAGGATCGCCGCTGGCGCACCTGGGGCGGCCAGTACGGCTACAACGGCTATCGCGGCAACTGGCGGTCGGGCCAGCGCTATGCCAACTGGCGCAATTCGCGGTACTACATCAACGACTACCGCAGCTACGGCCTGCCGGCCCCGCGCCCCGGCTATCGCTATTACCGCGACAGCAGCGGCGACATCGTGATGGCGGCGATCGCCACGGGCATCATCGCCTCGATCCTGTCCGACCGCTACTGATCCCGGCCGGCGATACGAACGACAGGGCGGCCCTCGGGTCGCCCTGTTTCGTTTGGGGCGCTCAGTCCTTGACCAGCTCGTAGTCGCCGGCCGCGTCGACCCGCGCGGTCCAGCCGGGATAGACGACGATCGTGGTGAAGGTCTCCTCGACGATCGCCGGGCCGGGCACGGTGCTGCCGGGGGCGAGATCGGCGCCGAGGAACACCGGGGTCTCGGCGAAGCCTCGGCCGAGATTGGCGCGGCGGTACTTGGCGGCGCGCGGCGCGGCGGTGGCCGCAGCGCGCGAGGTCGCCGCCGAGGGCGAGGGCGTGGCGAAGCGGCTGACCAGGCGGACGCCCGTGACCTCGGGCAGCTCATGCTCGCGGATGTGGTTGTATTCGGCCATGTGCCGCTCGTTGAACAGGGCGATGGCGCGCTCGCCCAGGCCCTCGTCGGCGAAGGCAAGGTCGTGCAGCCGTCCATCCGCCCCGCTCACCTCGAAGGTCAGGGCGAAGGTCTGGCCGGGATAGCGCATGTTGAGCTGGTAGCTCGCGTTCACCTTGTCGGCGGGGAAGCCGGCGGCGGTGAAGTAGCGCTCGGCCCGCTCGGCCAGCTCGGTCCACAGCCGCTTCATCCGCGGCAGGTCGAGCGCCGTGGCGGGGGCGAAGTAGGAGCGCTCCTCGTCGATCGTCGGATCGGCGACGAGCGTGCCCAGCGCCGAGAAGGTCGGCGAGGCCTTGGGCACCAGGACCTTGACGATGCCCAGGTCCTCGGCCTGGATCGCGGCGAAGGCCGGGCCGTTGCCGCCATAGGCGAGCATGACCAGTTCCTTGGGGTCGATGCCCTTGCCCGCCGTGGTCCGGCGCACGCCCTGGCTCATGTTGGCGTTGACCACGCGCCAGGAATCGAAGGCGGCGGTCTCGGCGTCGGTGTCCATCTCGCGGCCGATCGCGGCGAAGGCCTCCTCAACGCCCGCGCGCGATAGGCGGAACGAGCCGCCGGCGAAGCCCTCGTCGGTCGAGAGGATGCCGAGCATGACCAGCGCGTCGGTCACGGTCGGCTCGGTGCCGCCGCGGCCGTAGCAGATCGGGCCGGGCTCCGAGCCGGCCGACTTCGGCCCGACCTGGAGCTGGCCGCCGCTGACGTGGCAGATCGAGCCGCCGCCCGCGCCCAGCGTCTCCACCTTCACCATCGGCACGCCGATCAGGTAGCGGTGGTGCATGTTCCAGCCCGCCTCGGCCGGGGCCTGGCCGTTCAGCACCAGGCTCATGTCGTAGGAGGTGCCGCCCATGTCGACGCAGAGCAGGTCCGGATGGCCCTTGGCGCTTCCCGCATGGGCCGAGCCGACCACGCCGCCCGCCGGGCCCGAGGCGAGCACGCGGATCGGCGTGCCGGCGATGTAGTCGCGGGTCATCACCCCGCCCGAGGCCTGCATGACCATGAGCTGGTTCCTATAGCCGCCGTCGTGGAGCCGACGGACCAGCTTCTCCAGATATTCGGTCACGCGCGGGCCGACATAGGCATCGACGATCGTGGTGCTGGTGCGGTCGTACTCGGGCGCGCGGGGCAGGACCTCGTGGCTGACCGAGATATGGGCGTTCTGGAGTTCCTGTGCGACGATCTCCTTGGCGCGCTTCTCGTGCGCCGGGTTGACGAAGGAGAACAGGAACGAGATCGCCACGGCCTCCACGCCCTGCTTGCGCAGCTTGCGGCAGGCCTCGCGCAGGGCCTCCTCGTCGAGCGGCTTGTGGACCTGGCCGTCATGCAGCACGCGCTCCGGCACGGTCAGGCGGCGGCGGCGCGGGGTGATCTGCTTGGGCGGCGCGAGCCGGACGTCCCAGATGTCCTCCTTGAAGCCGCGGCGGTACTCGATCTCGTCGCGGAAGCCCTCGGTGGTGATGAGGCCCGTGACCGCGCCGTTCATCTCGATCAGGGTGTTGTCGGCCACGGTCGTCCCGTGGACGATGGCGTCGCACCGGCCGAGGAACTCGGCCAGCGAGAGGCCCTCCTTCTCGGCGAGCTTGCCCAGCCCCTCCATGACGCCGAGCGAGCGGTCTTCCGGGGTGGAGAGGTTCTTGTGGAGGATCACCTCCTCGCCCTTCAGAAGCGCGAAGTCGGTGAAGGTGCCGCCGATGTCGATCCCAACGCGATAGGTCATTTCCGTCCTTACCCCTCCAATCCTCCCCGGGACGAGGAGGTGGCAGCCCGCAGGGCTGACGGAGGGGGCTGTCGGCGCAATGCCGGCTCGATCCGGAGAGCCCCCTCCACCGCCTGCGGCGGTCCTCCTCCCCGTATCGGGGAGGATCTTCGTTCCACTATTCCGCCGCTTCCATCTCGGCGGCCATCCGTTCGCGCAGCGCCGCGGTCGCCGCCACGTCCACCGCCAGGTCGTAGTCCTCCAGGCTGCCGGTCAGGCCCACACCGTACTTGTCGCGCGCTGCGGCCAGGCTGACGTATTCGTCGAGCACGTCCTCCTTCACCGCCTCGGGATCGCGCCCCAGCGGCCGGCCGAAGCCCGCGCCGCCGCCGTGCTGGTAGGCGATCACCGCGCCCGCCGGCAGCAGCGCCTGGGCGGTGTGCTCGATCTTGCGCTCGTTCTCGGAGCCGACCTCGAAATGGTTCGAATAGGGGATCGCGTCGTCCCCGCCGCACATCCCGCGCAAGGGGTGGTCGGCCGAGACCATCCAGGCCATCGCCGTCGTCGGCCCCAGCACCTGCTTGACGTTGAGGCTGCCCGGCGCGCCGCGCCACTGGCCCGCGCCGCCGCCGTCGGTGGTCATCTCGCGGCTGATGTTGAGGATGGGAAAGCGGCTTTCCGCGTCCTCCGCCTCGGACAGGATCAGGCCGCCGAGCGCATTGGGGCAGGAGCCCCAGCCGTCGAGGCCCTGGACCGCGCTGGTGTCCATCGAGCGGCAGTCGACCCCCTGGTCCATCCACATGCCCGCCTCGGTGAAGCCGATCACCGCGTTGGGCATCCCGATCTTGTAGAGCTGCGGCTGGGCGCGCTCGGGCGCGACGTTCGACAGGGCGAGGCAGACCGCCTCGGTGATCTCGCAGGCCGGGTGGAACGAGCCGAGCGCTGCCGGCTTGTTCGGCGGCGGCTGGGCGATGCAGCCTTCGGGAATGACGATGTCGACCGCGTTGAAATAGCCTTCGTTCTTGACGATCGTCGGGTCCATCGCCGCGACGACCTGGCACATCACGTAGGACCGCGAGTTGGCGAAGGTGTTCCACACGCCGACCAGCTCGGGCCGGTCGTCGGTGCCGGTGAGGTCGACGGTGAGCTGGTCGCCGCGGATCGTGCAGGTGACGTGGACCTTGATGTCCTTGGTCCCGGCGGTGTCGTGGTCGATCAGGACGGTCGCCTCGTAGGTGCCGTCGGGCCACTTCGCCACTTCCTCGCGCACGCGGTGCTCGGTGTGCTCGATTGAGTGGTTGATCGCCGCCTTGATCGTCTCCTTGCCCCACTTGCGGACCAGGTCCTCCAGCATCCGCACCGCGAACTGGACCCCGCCGATCATCGCCGCGATGTCGCCCGCGAAGGTCGCGAAGCGGTTGTTGCGCACGACCATGTCGAACACGTCGTTGCGCCGCTCGCCCCGGTGGACCAGCTTGAGGCAGGGCAGGATCAGCCCCTCGGTGAAGATGTCGGTGGCCTCCAGGGTGAAGCCGCCGGGGTCCTTGCCGCCGGTGTCGCCCTGGTGCGCCTGGAGCGTCTGGATGCAGATCAGCTCGCCGTCGTCGGCATAGACCGGGCCATAGACGCAGTAGTCCGGCAGGTGCCCGCCGCCGTGATCGGGATCGTTGCCGACGAAGACGTCGCCCGGTCCCCAGTCGTAGCGCTCCTGGTTCATCAGGCCCCAGCGGGTCTCCATCTGGTTGACGAAGGTCAGGTGGGGCGTGCCGACCGCGCCCATCGCCAGGCGGCCGTGGGCATCGACGATCGCGGCGTTGCGCTCGTTCGAGCTGTTGATGATCGGCGAGGAGGCGGCGCGGCCGAGGAAGGTCGCGCTCTCGAAGCAGACGGTCTCGAAGGCGCCGCGGATGATATCGGCGGTGACGGAATCGATTTGCGCCGTGGTCGGCAGCGGATCACGCCGCGCGGCGAGCTTGCGGTTGAGTTCGAAGGACATCTCGGGCCATCCTCTGCTCGTGGCCCGGCGCTTGGAAGGCCGGCCAGAATTGAGCGATGACTAGGAAGGGCGGGCGCGGTTCTCTCGACAGACCGCGCGGCCCTTCATGCAGTTGACGAAGGAGAACGGCGACGTGCGACAGGGCCACCCGGTTTACGCGCAGATGGGCCCGACCATCTTCGAGCACATGTCGGGACTGGCCCGGGAGCTCGGTGCGATCAACCTCGGCCAGGGCTTTCCCGACGAGCAGGGGCCGCCCGAGCTGCTGGAGGCGGCGGCGCGCGCCTTGCGCGAAAAGTCGAACCAGTATCCGCCGAGCCCCGGCCTGCCCGAGCTGCGCGACGCGATCGCCGCGTTCTATGCCGCGCGGCAGGGCCTGAGCTTGGCGCGCGAGCAGGTGATCGTCACCTCCGGCGCGACCGAGGCGCTCGCCGCCGCGGTCCTCGCCCTGGTCGAGCCGGACGACGAGGTGATCCTGTTCGAGCCCGCCTACGACGCCTATGCTCCGCTGGTCCGCCGCGCGGGCGGGGTTCCGGTGCTCGTCCCCCTGCGCGCGCCGGACTGGCGCTATCGCCGCGAGGACATCGCGCGGGCGATCACGGCGCGGACCCGGACGATCATGCTCAACGATCCGCTCAATCCGCTCGGCAGCGTGGCGAGCGAGGCCGAGCTGGCCATGCTCGCCGAGGTCTGCATGGCCCACGACCTGGTCGCGATCTGCGACGAGGTCTGGGAGGACGTGCGCTTCGATGGCCGCCCGCACCGCTCGCTGCTCAGCCTGCCGGGCATGGCAGTTCGCGCGGTCAAGGTCGGCTCGGCGGGCAAGATCTTCGGCCTGACCGGCTGGAAGATCGGCTGGGTCTGCGCCTCGGCGGAGCTGGCCCGGTTGGTCGGGCGGGCGCACCAGTTCCTGACCTTCACCACCCCGCCCGCGCTGCAATGGGCCGTGGCCGAGGGGCTCGTCCAGCCGCCCGGGCGGTTCGCCGCCCGCAACGCCGCCTGGGCCGCCTCGCGCGCGCGGCTGGCGGCGGGGCTGGCGGGAGCGGGTTTCGCGGTCCTGCCCAATGCCGCGACCTGGTTCCTCTGCGTCGACCTCGCCGCCTCGGGCATCGCCCTCGGCGACCGCGACTTCGCCGAGCGCGCGGTGCGCGAGGCGGGGGTCGCCTCGATCCCCGTCTCGGCGCTGTTCGAGGGCGCCGGGGCGCCGACGGGCATCGTCCGGTTCTGCTTCACCAAGCCCGACGCCCAGCTCGACGAGGCCGTGGCCCGGCTCGCGTCGTTCCGGGACAAACTCGGATAACTGCGTGATCCCGCTTGCGTCGGGCGCGATCCGTTGCAATGCATTTGCCCATGGCTGAAGCTGCCCCGAAGATCGATGCGCGGATGGTCCGCACCCAGCAGGCGCTGCGCACGGCCTTCCTGACCCTGATCGAGCGCAAGTCGCTCGACGACATCTCGATCCGCGACATCGTCGCCGAGGCGGGGATCGGCTACCCCACC
>CALLNA010000181.1 GCA_938005655.1 uncultured Novosphingobium sp. | reverse complement strand
GGGCCGCCGGCCCCTCGATCAGCATGGTCACGTCGTGCCACGGCCATAGGGCTTCCCGTTGGGCCGGCGGCGGCGCACGTCCTGCTCGATATGGGCGGGCGTGTCCCAGCGGTCGGAGGTCATGTCGATCCCGCCGCAGACCGCGAAGCGATCGTCGATCACCACGATCTTCTGGTGGTGCGAGCAGCCGAGCGGGTGGGCCGAATCGAACTTGAAGTCGATCCGCGGCTGCCGCCACCAGCGGTAGAGATCGACGATCATCGTGCCGCGCAGCACGAACTTGAGCGCGCCGAAGTTCCACTTGAGCACGCGGATCTGAAGCTCCCGCCGCCGGCGGACCAGCCAGACGACCAGCGCGCCGAGCCGCGCGGGGTGGCGGCCCTTGCGCGGCAGGTTCCACCAGCGCCGCCCTTCGCCCAGGCGGATGCGGGTGTCGAAGTCCCAGCCGATCATCAGGATCTGCTGCCGCGCGGCGAGCATCGCGTCCTGCATCAGGTCGAAATAGTCGGCGGCGTCGACCACCACGTGCGCCCGGCTCGCCCGGGCGAAACGCCAGACCGAGGGGGAGACGCCCTCGTCATCCTGATCGCCCGGCGGCGAAGGCTCGTTCATCGTTATCCGTTCCACCTTGCGGGGCGACCTGCCCCCTCCATAGGCAAGCCCCGCCCCCGCGTCATCACCTTGACCGGCGCGGCCGCAGATTTCACAGACGGGCGATGACCCAAGACCGTCCCCGCCGCTCCGCCCTCTATCTCCCCGCCTCGAACGCCAAGGCCATCGCCAAGGCGCGCACCCTGCCCTGCGACGTCGTGATCCTCGACCTGGAGGACGCCGTCGCGCCCGAGATGAAGGCCGAGGCGCGCGCGGCCGCCGTCGCCGCGGTGCGCGAGGGCGGCTTCGGCCAACGCGAGGTCGCGATCCGCGCCAACGGGATCGACACCGAATGGGGCGCGGCGGACCTGGCGGCGATCGCCGGCTCGGGCGCTGATGCGGTGCTGGTGCCCAAGGTCTCCAGCCCGGCGGACATCGACCGCTACCAGGCCGCCCTTGCCGATGCTCCCGCGTCGATGCAGCTCTGGGCGATGATCGAGACCTGCGCTGCCATGGCCCGGCTCGACGCCATCGCCGCGCGCGCCGCCGATACCCGCCTGTCGCTGTGGATCATGGGCACCAACGACCTCGCCAAGGAGATGCGCGCCCGGCTGACGCCCGAGCGCACGCCGTTCCTGCCTTTCCTGAGCATGGCCGTCGCCGCGGCGCGCGCGCACGGCGTGGCGGTGCTCGACGGGGTCTGCAACGAGTTCCGCGACCTGGCCGTCTTCCGCGCCGAGGCCGAGCAGGGCCTGCTGTTCGGCTTCGACGGCAAGAGCCTGATCCACCCCGACCAGCTCGCCCCGACCAACGAGGTCTTCTCGCCGAGCGCGGAGGAGCTGGCCTGGGCCCAGGCGGTGATCGCCGCCTTCGCCCTGCCCGAGAACGCCGGCAAGGGCGCGATCCGGGTCGAGGGCAAGATGGCCGAGCTGCTGCACCTCGACCAGGCCCGGCGCCTGATCGCCGTGGCCGAGCGGATCGGGGGGAACGGCTGAAACGAGTTCAGCATGACGGGTTCACGATAAGGCGGGAGACGCCCTCCGCTCGCGGATGATGTCCGCCAATGAGAACCTGTCGAGAACCGCCCGGAACGCCGACTCGGCCTGTTCCAGCACGCCCGGCAGCGAGCAGCGGCGGATCAGGCGGCAAGCGCTGCAATCGACCATCGGACACGGCGGTTCCGTCGTCCGGATGACCGCGCCGAGGTTGATCTCCTCCGGATCGCGGGCGAGGCGGATGCCGCCGCCCCGCCCGCGCGCAGCGTCGATGAAGCCGGCCCGAGCCAGCTCGTTGGCGATCTTCATCAGGTGGGTGCGGGAGATCGCCTGCGCCTCGGCCACCGCCGCGATCTGCACGCGCCCCTCGCCCGCGCCCGCAAGGTAGATGAGCAGGCGCAGCGCATAGTCGGTATGACGGGTCAGTTGCATCGGGGCCGGTCCCTCCTCGGCGGCGCCCATCCTCCTTATTCGACCCGCGCCCGCCGCCATTTGATTCACGTCAAATGCATGTTTCGAACGGCCCGATAAGTGGAACCCCGTCTTCATCTTTCGACGAGGGATTTCCCGATGTATTGCGTGCAGTGCGAACAATCGAACAAGGGCGGGTGCGCCGCCAAGGTCGGCTCCTGCGGCAAGTCCGCGACGGTCGCCGATCTCCAGGACGTGCTGCTGCGGCTGATGCAGGGCGTCTCGGCCTATGCCGACCGCGCCGCCCGGCGCGGGGCCCGCGACGCCGAGGTCGACGCCTTCACCCCCCACGCCTGGTTCACCACCCTGACCAACGTGAACTTCGACGAGGACCGCTTCGTCGCCCTGATCGGCGAGGCCCTGCGCATCCGCCAGCGCGCCCGGCGCCTGGCCGAGGAAGCCGGCGCGGACCTTTCCGACCTGCCCGAGCCCGCGACCTGGAACCCCGGCACGACCCCGTCCGAGCTGGCCGCCGCCGCGCCCGTCGCGGCGATCCAGCGCTTCATGGACCGCGACGGGCCGAGCGTGGTCGGCCTGCGCAACCTCATCCTCTACGGGCTGAAGGGCACGGCCGCCTATAGCGAGCACGCCCGCGTCCTCGGCACCGAGGAGGACGCCGTCAGCGCCGAGTTCCACCGCATCTCCGCCTTCCTCGGCGGCGACCCGGCCGAGATGGACGCGCTGGTCGCCGAATCGCTGGCCGTCGGCGCGCTCAACCTCAAGGTCATGGAACTGCTCGACGCCGCCAACACCGGGCGCTTCGGCCATCCCGAGCCGACCCAGGCGCGGATGACCCCCAAGGCCGGCAAGTGCCTGCTCGTCTCGGGCCACGACATGGGCGACCTGGAGACGATCCTCCAGCAGACCGCGGGCACGGGCATCAACGTCTATACCCACGGCGAGCTGCTGCCCGCCAACGCCTATCCCGGGCTGAAGAAGTATCCGCACCTCGCCGGCAACTACGGCGGCGCCTGGCAGGACCAGCAGCGCGACTTCGCCGCCTTCCCCGGCGCGATCGTGATGACCTCCAACTGCCTGATCAACCCGGAGATCAAGGGCTATGCCGACCGCCTGTTCACCGCCGGGCCGGTCGGCTGGCAGGGCGTGCGGCACCTGACCGACCACGACTTCTCGCCCGCGATCGCCTGCGCGCTGGCCCTGCCCGGATTCGCCGAGGACGCGGTGGAGGAGACGATCACGATCGGCTTCGCCCGCAACACGGTCATGGGCGTGGCCGATACCCTGCTCGGCATGATCGGCCGCGGCGAGGTTCGGAACCTGTTCCTGATCGGCGGCTGCGACGGCGCGCGGCCGGGGCGCAACTACTTCCACGACCTCGCCATGGCGACGCCCGACGACAGCCTGGTGCTGACCCTGGGCTGCGGCAAGTTCCGCTTCAACCGCGAGGACCTGGGCGAGATCAACGGCGTGCCCCGCGTGCTCGACATGGGCCAGTGCAACGACGCCTATTCGGGCATCAAGGTCGCCTCCGCCGTGGCCGAGGCGCTCGGCGTCGGGGTCAACGACCTGCCGCTGCACTATGCGATAAGCTGGTTCGAGCAGAAGGCCACGGCCGTCCTCCTCTCCATGCTCCACCTCGGCATCCGCCGCATCCACCTGGGGCCGACGCTGCCCCAGTTCCTCACCCCCGAGGTGCTGGAAGTGCTGGTCGATAAGTTCGACATCCGCCCGACCGGCGACGCCCGCGAGGATCTCGGCCGGATGCTCGAGGCGGCCTGACCGTACCCCTTTCCTCACGCCTCCCCTAGGCGTGAGGAGTCCGGCGCCCTTTCGCACTTTTCATCCGTGTGCGAAGGGGCGCCGCTTTGCTCGCGGCCGCCCGAAACGTCCCGCGTTTGACTTGTCGTCCCGGCTCGGACATGCTCGCCCGATGAGCCAGGGTTCGCACCTTCTCCGCTTTCGCCTTCATGGAGGGCAACTGCTCGCGGGCAATTAGCCCCGGGTCCCGGCACGTCACGCCCCGGGCTCGGGGCAGGACCTTTTCCCCAGGAGCATCCGCGCACCCCCGCGCGGACCACGCCAATCACAGGAAGCCGGAAACCATGACCAAGACCGATGTGGCCGCGCAGCCGCCGATCCAGATGATCGATACCGAAGCCGACGCCCTCGCCGACCTCGCCATGGCCGCCGCCGAGCGCGCGCCGCAGGTCAGCCGCCTGCTGCTCGGCGAGATCGAGCGGGCGACCACCCACGACCGCGCCGAGATCCCCGCCGACGTCGTGACCATGGGCGCGACCGTCGAGTTCATCGACGAGGCGAGCGGCGCGGACCGCACGATCCAACTCGTCTATCCCAGGCACGCCGACATCGCCGCCGGGCGCGTCTCGATCCTGACGCCGGTCGGCGCCGGGCTGATCGGACTCCGCAAGGGCCAGTCGATCCTCTGGCCCGACCGCAGCGGCCACGAGCGGCGGCTGACCATCGTCAAGGTGAGCCAGCCCGCGCCCGAGGACCACGCCGCCGCCTGACGCGCGGCCTGACGGCTCACCCGCGCGGCGGGAGACACCCGCTCCTTCCCCTGCCGGGCCGTGCCGGATATAAGATGTATTTTTCTTGCATATTTTCTCACGGCGGGATAGATGCATCTCCAATGCACGATTGGAGCTGAGCCGTGAATCACCGCGACGCAATCGACGAGGCCGGACTGGAGCGGCTGGTCGAGCACTTCTACGCCCGGGTCCGCGCCGACGCGGAGCTGGGGCCGATCTTCAACGACGCGATCGCCGACTGGCCCGAGCATCTCGAGAAGCTGGCCGCCTTCTGGTCCTCGGTGATGCTCACCAGCGGGCGCTACAAGGGCCAGCCGATGCCCGCCCACATGAAGCACCGCGACCGGATCACGCCCGAGCTGTTCGGCCGCTGGCTCGCGCTGTGGAACGAGACCACCGCCGAGCTGATGGAGCCCGCCGCGGCCGCCGCGCTCCAGGCCAAGGCGGCGCGGATCGCGGAGAGCCTCCAGCTCGCGATGTTCTTCAGGCTCCCCCCGGCCGAGCCGCGGGCGGCGGCCTGACCGGAGGACCCGGCGCCATGCCCGAGCCCTATCGCTCCACCCCGGTCTTCGACGAGACCACGATCCCCGCCGCGCTCCGCGCCGAGCACCGGACCAAGGCCGGCGTCTGGGGCCTGATCCGCGTGATCGAGGGCGAACTGAACCTCACCTACGCCGAGCCGCCGATCGAACGGGTCCTGACCCCCGGCACCCCCGGGGTCGTCGAGCCCGGACAGACCCATTTCGTCACCCCGCTCGGCAAGGTGCGGATGCAGGTCGACTTCTACACCGAGCCGCCCGCCGTCTAGGCGCGGCCGCACCCGCTACTTTTCACCCCCAACCGGAGATACCATGTCGCAGACCCTCAGCGGCGAGACCATCGCGCTCGTCAAGGCCACCGTTCCCGCCCTCGAAGCCCACGGCCTCGACATCGTCCGCGAGATGTACGCGCGGATGTTCCAGAACGAGGAGATCCGCGACCTCTTCAACCAGTCGCACCACGGCGACAGCGGCTCGCAGCCCCGCGCCCTGACCGCGGCGATCCTCGCCTATGCGAGCAACATCGACAACCTCGGCGCCCTGGCCCCGGCGGTCGAGCGCATCGCCCAGAAGCACGTCGGCCTCCAGATCCTGCCCGAGCACTATCCCCACGTGGCCGACGCCCTGCTCGGCGCGATCAAGGCCGTGCTCGGCGACGCCGCGACCGACGCGATCCTCGCCGCCTGGGGCGAGGCCTACTGGTTCCTCGCCCATATCCTGATCGCGCGCGAGGGGCACATCTACCACGACCTCGCCACGGCCGAGGGCGGCTGGACCGGCTGGCGGGACTTCGCGGTCGAGGAGGTCCGCCGCGAGAGCGGCATCATCGCCTCGTTCATCCTGCGCCCGGTCGACGGCGGCCCGGTCGTGCGCCACAAGCCCGGCCAGTACCTAACCTTCTGGTTCGAGATTCCCGGCCATCCGCCCGTGAAGCGCAACTATTCGATCTCGGACGCGCCCAATGGCAGCACCTACCGAATCTCGGTCAAGCGCGAGCCGCTCGGCCTCGCCTCGGGCTGGCTGCACGATTCGGCGAAGCCGGGCACGGTGCTCAAGGTCGCGCCGCCGGCCGGCGAGTTCTTCCTCGCGGCCCGTCCCGAGCGTCCGGTCGTCCTGCTCTCGGGCGGCGTCGGCCTGACCCCGATGGTCGCCATGCTGGAGACGATCGCGCAGGACCATCCCCAGGTCCCGGTCCATTTCGCCCACGGCACGCTCGACGGCTCGACCCACGCCATGGGCGCGCATGTCCGCTCGCTGATCGCGGGCCTCGACCAGGGCCGCGCCACGATCTTCTACCAGTCGCCGCGGAGCGAGGACGTCGCCGGCCGCGACTACGACGTCGCCGGGCTGATCGACGAAGACTGGCTGGCGGCCAACACCCCGACCGGCGAGGCCGACTATTTCCTCTGCGGCCCGCGCCCGTTCCTGCGGGTCCTGGTCGCGGCGCTGTCGCTGGGCGGGGTCGCGAGCGATCGCATCCACTACGAGTTCTTCGGGCCGGCGGACGACCTGCTGGCCGCCTGACGACAAGGCATGGAGGCAAGGACGATGGACGACTTCATCCTGGCGCGCGTGCTGCACGTAGTCGCCATCGTCGCCTGGATCGGCGGGGTCGCCTTCGTGACCACGGTGCTCATGCCGGCGATCCGGCGGAACAATCCGCCGGATGACCGCCTCGCCGCCTTCCACCGCTTCGAGAGCGGCTTCGCCTGGCAGGCCCGGCTGTGGGTCGGCCTCGCCGGGCTGTCCGGCCTGTGGATGATCCACCGCGCCGACCTGTGGCCGCGCTTCGCCGACCCGCATTTCTGGTGGATGCACGCGATGGTGATCCTCTGGACCCTATTCGCGGCCATGCTCTACCTGATCGAGCCCCTGTTCCTCCACCGCCGCATGGAACGCTCCGCCACCCCCGCCGCCGACTTCGCCCGCATGGAACGGATGCACCGCGTCCTGCTGGTTCTCGCGCTGGTCACGGTGCTCGGCGCCACAGCGGGCGCGCATGGCCTGACCTGGTAGCGCCTGCGACGATTTCGCTTGACAAAATGATCCATATGGGTTATATGCCCCACCGTCGGATCGGTGGATGTCAACGCCAGCCCGACACGCAGCGGGTGCGGGGAGGC
>CALLNA010000180.1 GCA_938005655.1 uncultured Novosphingobium sp. | reverse complement strand
GAGATAGACCTGGGCGAGGTCGCTGCGGACCTCGCCGAGCAGGCCGGCGAAGGTTGCGCCCTCGTGCTCCAGGCTGCGTTGCAGGGCGCGGCCGCCCAGGCTGAGCCGCCCGGCGACCATGCCCAGCCGCGCCTGGCCGCTTGGCAGCAGTTCGGCGATCATCCGCCGCACCCGGTCGCTGACCGGCGCCTGCTCGTCGGGCAGGGGCACGAGCCGGAGCAGGCGCTCGGCATGGCCGGCCATGACCGGATCGGCATTGGGGTTGGGGATGTCGAGCGCGGCGCTCGGGCAGGAGAAGCCGTTGAACAGGTTCCCGAACGATATCGTCGCCGGGAAGTTGCGCCGCCAGGGCGCGAGGTCCCGCGGCGCCTCGCGGGTCAGGTGGACCTCGGACGGGACCCAGTTGCCGTGCGAGGCGCCGTTGAGCACTTTGTAGCCCAGGAGCAGCGCGAAGTCGGTGATCTGGACCTGGGCATATTCGGCCATGAAGCCGATCTTGATGAGCGCAGTGCCGCCTTCCTCCTCGACGTTGACCGCGATGATGTCGTTCATGTGCCGGCGATAGGCGGCCAGAGCGTCGAGCATCTCGCGGGTCGTGCCGAGGCGGTCGAGCAGCAGGGCGATCGGGCCGAGGCTGGCGAAGGAGCGATGCTCGGCCAGCAGCAGGCCGAAGTTCTCGCAGCCCGAGCGCTGCGCCGACTTCTCCAGCAGGCGCACGGCGGCCAGCGCCGGGATGCGGTTGTCCGGCTCCTCCAGCAGGGCAGGCGGGATGCCCGCCTGGCGCAGCATCCAGTAGCCGTCGAGGCCGACGGCGGCCGCCAGCTCCAGATAGCCCGACAGGGTAACGGCGCGGAGTTCGTGCATGGCACCTATGGCACCTCGGAGCGGCCGGCGCGGAATGTGCAGCCATATGCCGGGCACCGCAAGGGGGCTCGGGGAAAGCGGCCTGCGCGGGACCGCGGGCTTGCCGTGACCCTATCGGAAGAACGGATTGACGCCGGGGCGATGTTCTTCCAAATCGCCCCCCTTCCAAGCGCCGAATGCGTGCCGCAGATCTGGAGACCGAGATGAAGCTGCTTCGTTGGGCCATGGCGGGGGCCTCCGCCTATGTCATCTACAAGTATACGATCGGCCAGAAGGCGCAGGGCGAGGAAGTGTTCAAGTCCCCCGAGAACTCGGACGGCGACCCCCCCAAGCCCGCCCCCGCCAAGCCGAAACGCCCGCGCCGCCCGAAGGGGTGAGGTTTTTGGAGTGATGGTGCCGGCTACAGGAATCGAACCCGTGGCCCCTTGATTACAAGTCAAGTGCTCTACCAACTGAGCTAAGCCGGCACTCGCTCGCGCCTTACCCTCAGGGGACGCCGAAGGTCCAGCCTTCGGTGCGGGCGATTTCGGGGGTCATTGCCGTGGGGCGCCACAGCTCGGGGCGATGGGCGGCGGTGCGGAGCCAGGCGGCGGTGAGCAGGGCGTCGCTGCGGTGGTCGTCGATCGGGCCGGTGCCGGTTACGGGATCGCTGTTTAACGCGGCGAGGGCCAGGTTCAGGTCCTCGTGGCTGCGGACCTTGGCGCGGCCGGCGCGGCGGCCGGCGGCGATCGCGGCGAGGGCGGTGTAGATCTCGGTCACGACCGGGCCGCGCTCCGGCAGGGGATCGATCGGCCAGACCGGCAGCTTTCCCGCAAGGCGGTGGAGGACGCGCATTCCGGTCAGGCTCGACTTGCCGACCTGGGACGCGCCGACGAGGTTGAAGTTGCTGGTCGGCTTGCAGCCCTGGCGCTCCTGCTCGACCTCGGTCAGGCGGAAGCGGCCCCTGCCGCCTCTTTGCCCATTGGCCCCAAACTGCGCGCACTCGCGGCCGCCGTGGCGGCGGAAGCGCTGGGCCGCCTCGGGATGGTCGACGAAGCTGCCGGCGGAAAGGTGCGGGTCTCCGGCGCAGATTTCCTCGACCAGGGACCAGAGCGCGCGGGCGTCGGGCGGGCTCCGCGCCCAGCCCGGGAAGAAGGCGCCGCGGTCGGCGAAGGCGAGCGAGATGCCGAGGTCGAGGCCGACGAGGCAATCGGCGGGCAGGTCCTTCAGCAGCCAGTCGAGCACCTCTCGGCGCGACCAGCGGTGGCCCGGGCGGACGAGCTGCGGCGCAGCGCCATCTGCCCCGCACAGCGCGACCGCGATCCCGTGGTGCCGCTCGCCGGCCGCCCCGGACCAGTCGATCGCGGCGAAGCTGGAGAAGCGCATCAGGCGCTCACTCTCCGCGCAGCTCGCGCCGCTTCTTTTCCCACCATTCGATCCGCTCGATCACCTGGCGCTCGAAGCCGCGGGCGACCGGGCGGTAATAGGTCTGGGCCGCCATCTCCTCGGGCCAGTAGTCCGCGCCGGAGAAACCGTCGTCGGCATCGTGGTCGTAGGCGTAGCCCTTGCCGTAGCCGATGTCCTTCATCAGCTTGGTCGGCGCGTTGAGGATGTTCTGCGGCGGCATCAGCGAGCCGGTCTCGCGCGCGCTGCGCCAGGCCTCCTTCTGTGCGACGTAGGCCGCGTTCGATTTGGGTGCGGTGGCGCAGTAGAGGCAGGCCTGGACGATCGCCAGCTCGCCCTCCGGGCTGCCGAGGAACTGGTAGGCGTCCTTGGCGGCGAGGCATTGGGTGAGCGCCTGCGGATCGGCGAGGCCGATGTCCTCGCTGGCGAAGCGGGTCAGGCGGCGCAGCACGTAGAGCGGCTCCTCGCCCGCGGTCAGCATCCGCGCGAGGTAGTAGAGCGCGGCCTGCGGGTCCGAGCCGCGCAGGGCCTTGTGCAGCGCCGAGATCAGGTTGTAGTGCCCCTCGCGGTCCTTGTCGTAGACCGCGACCCGGCGCTGGAGGAAGGCGCCGAGGCCTGCCGGATCGAGCGGGTCGGGGATCTTCGCCGAATAGAGCGTCTCGGCCTGGTTGAGCAGGAACCGCCCGTCGCCGTCGGCCGAGGCGATCAGCGCCTCGCGCGCCTCAGGGGTGAGGGGCAGGGGGCCTTCCGCCGCCTCGGCGCGCTCCAGCAGCAGCTCCAGCGCCGCCGCGTCGAGCCGGCGCAGGATCAGCACCTGGGCGCGGCTGAGCAGTGCCGCGTTCAGCTCGAAGCTCGGATTCTCGGTGGTCGCGCCGACCAGGGTCACGGTGCCGCGCTCGACGAAGGGCAGGAAGCCGTCCTGCTGGGCGCGGTTGAAGCGGTGGATCTCGTCCACGAACAGCAGGGTGCGCTGCCCGGCCCTGGCGGCGAGGTCCGCCTCGGCGAAGGCCTTCTTGAGGTCGGCCACGCCCGAGAACACCGCGCTCACCGCGTGGAAGCGCATCCCCACGGCATCGGCGAGCAGGCGGGCGATCGTGGTCTTGCCGGTGCCGGGCGGGCCCCAGAGGATCATCGAGGTCAGCCGCCCGGCCGCGACCATGCGCCCGATCGCGCCCTCCGGGCCGGTCAGGTGCTCCTGCCCGACCACCTCGTCGAGCCGGGCCGGGCGCAGCCGGTCGGCCAGCGGCGCGTCTGCGTGCAGCTCCTCGCGGGGCGGGGGCGGAAGGTCGTCGGCAAAAAGGTCGGCCATCGCGGGGCAAGATAGGCACTTCGAAAAAATTTGCATGAGGGGCTTGCCAGGATATTTATAAGATATATCTTAGAGCCATCGAAACTAGATCGAAGGAGTAAGCGCAAAATGCGCATGGATCGAAATCACCGGCGTCCTCACGGTCGCCACGAACATGGCATGGCCAAGCTGGCGATGCTCAAGGCCGCCCGTTTCGGCGGCGGTTGGGGCGGACCCTTCGGGGACGGCTTCGGCGACTGGGGCGAGGACGGCGGCAGCCGACGCGGCCGTGGCGGTCGCGGGCGGATGTTTGGCAGCGGGGAGCTGCGGCTCGTCCTGCTCAAGCTGATCGCCGACGAGCCGCGCCACGGCTACCAGCTCATCAAGGCGATCGAGGAACTGACCCAGGGCGCCTATGCCCCGAGCCCGGGCGTCGTCTATCCGACCCTGTCGCTGCTCGCCGACGAAGGCGCCGTGACGGAGAGTGAAGGGGAAGGGTCGCGCAAGGCCTTCGCCATCACCGACCAGGGCCGCGGCGAGCTGGCCGAGAGGGCCGCCGAGGTCGAGCGCATCCTCGCCCGCCTGGCCGAGCACGGCGAGGGCCGCCGTCGCGGTCCGCCGCCGCAGGTCGCCCGCGCGCTGGGCAACCTGATGATGGTGCTGCGCCAGACCAAGCACGAGGAGCCCTCGGCCGAGCGGCAGAACGCGATCGTCGACATCCTCGACGAGGCGGCCAAGCGGATCGAGCGGCTGTGAGCGCCGTCTCCGAAGCCCGCGTGCCGACCGGGCACGCCAGCCGCTATCTCCAGCAGCTCTGCAAGCACTGGGGGCACAACCTGGCGGTCGAGTTCACGCCGGAGCGGGGGAGCGTCGTTTTCCCCCGCGACGCGCGCGGCGCGTCCTGGCAGGGCGATGCCCGGCTGGTCATGGCCGCCGAGCCCGATGTGCTGGTCTGCCGGATCGAGGCCAGCGAGCCCGCCCAGCTCGAAGGGATGAAGGGCGTGGTGGCGCGCCACCTCGACCGCTTCGCCTTCCGCGAGGCGCCGCTGGCCTTCGACTGGCGGGATGCGCCGGACGAATGACCGGGATGGGGTGGGAAGCGGAAGGCCATCCCGAACCTCGTCGCCCCGGACTTGATCCGGAGCCCCGCTACTTCGTGCGCGACGCCGGAAAAGGAAAGCGGGACCCCGGATCAAGTCCGGGGTGACGAAGGGAGTGGGAACGTCCGCTCGGTCCGATTTGCAAACTGCATGATCCCCTCTGACGGGGAAGGGGCTGCGTTACCCCTTCTGCCGGATCAGCCGCAGGTAGGTATCGGCCACCGCCTTGTTGATCGCGTCCCACGAGAACTCGCGGCTGCGCAGTTCGCCGGCCGCGCCGTGGTGGGCGCGGGTGTCGGCTTCCTCGACGTAGCAGCGCAGCGCCTCGGCGAAGTGGTGGATCGCGCCGGGGCGGACCAGCCGGCCCGAGACATGGTCGTCGACCAGGCTCTCGCTGCCGGTCGCCTCGGCCGCGACCACGGGCACGCCGCAGGCCATCGCCTCCAGCGTGACGTTGCCGAAGGTCTCGGTGACGGAGGGGTTGAACAGCACGTCCATGCTGGCGACCGCGCGGCCGAGGTCGGCGCCGCCCTGGAAGCCGGCGAAGACGGCGTTCGGCAGCCGCGCCTCGAACCAGTCGCGCGCCGGGCCCTCGCCGATCACCAGGACCCTGTGGGCGATGCCGCGACGGTGCAACTCGTCGATCGTGTCGGAGAAGACGTCGAGGCCCTTTTCCATCACCAGGCGGCCGAGGAAGCCGATCGCGATCTCGTCGTCGGCGATGCCCAGGGCGCGCCGCCAGGCGAGGTCGCGCTTGGCGGGATCGAAGATCTCGCGGTCCACCCCGCGCGACCAGATCGAGACGTCGTAGTTCATCCGCTGCTCGCGCAGCACCTGGGCCATCGATTCCGACGGCGCGACCAGCGCGTCGCAGCGGCGGTAGAAGCGGCGCAGCAGCGCCTCGAACACCGGCTCGAGGAAGGCCATGTTGTAATAGCGCGGGTAGGTCTCGAACCGGGTGTGGACCGAGGCGAGGATCGGCAGCTTGCGCTTGCGGCCCCAGGTAACGGCGCGATGGCCGACGGGATCGGGCGAGGAGACGTGGAGCACGTTGGGCGCGAACTGCGCGAGGTCGCGCCGCACCCGCGGCGAGAGCGCGGCGGGGAAGCGGTACTCGCCGCGCCCGAAGGGCATGGCGAGCGAGGGCACGCCGACGAGGTCGCCGGTCGCGGGGAAGGCCGGATGCTCGACGACGGGCGAATAGACGCGGACCTGCGCGCCCTGGCGCAGCAGGTAGCCGACCAGGCGGTTGAGCGCCTGGTTCGCGCCGTCGCGGACGTAGTTGTAGTTGCCGCTGAACAGCGCGATGCGGAGATCGGCGGGGGTCATGGCCCGGCCTTTAGCGCCTGCGCGGCTTTCGGGAACCAAAAAAAGCCCCTCCGCAAGGGGAGGGGCCTTTCTTCCGTCGCTATGCGTGGGATTACCAGCGGCGATAGCGATAGTAGCGGTCGCGCCACATCGGCCGGTCGTAGCGGTAGTACCGCGGCGGTGGGCCGTAATAGTAGTAGCTGCGATAACGCGGATAGGGCCGGTAGTAATAGCGGTCGTAGTAGTACCGATCGCGATGGTCCGAGGTGATCGCCGCGCCCAGCGCCAGGCCGAGCACGCCGGCACCCACCGCGACGGCCGCGCGGTCGTCGCCGCGGTGCCAGCGGTCGCGTGCCTGGGCCGGGCTCGATACGGCCATGGCAGTTGCGGCGAGGGCTGCGCCCAGGGCCGCCTTCTTCACAAGTCCAAACATGGTTTTTCTCCCCGTGCTGACCCGGTGATTGCTCCAGAATGGAGACGATTCGGGCAAGGACTGGAAGATGAAACGCCCGAGGCGCTGAACCGGGTGTTAATTATGATACACCTACGACGAAGCGGGCGCCCGCTTCGATGAGCGGACGCCCGCGCGCCCCTCGCACCAGGGGTTTTCAGTAGCCGTAGTGGCCGCGATAGCCGCCGTAGCCGGGATAGCCGTCGCCGGGGCCGCGGCGGTCGAAGCGGTAGTCGCCGAAGGGGCGGCCGTCGCGATAGAACCGGCGGCCGTCGCCGTCCCAGTAATAGCCGTCGCGCCAGGTCCAGCCGCGATCGGCGTAGCGATAGCGGTAGTCGTCGTAACGGTCGTAGCGGTCGTTCGCGCTCGAAGCGATCATCGCCCCCAGCGCCAGGCCGATGATCCCGCCCGCGACCGCGGCGCCGGCCGTGTCCGAACGGTGGCGGTCGTAGGGGCGGGCCATGGCCGGAGTGGCGACGGCGGTCAGCGCGGTCGCGCCGAGGACGGTGGCAAGCGTGGCCTTCTTGAGGATGTTCATGGATCAGGTTCCCACGCGGCGGGCTCCTTCCGGGCCCCATGCCCGTACCGATTCGCCGCTTGAGTTCATGTTTAGGCCTGCCAAGCTGAACGCGCCCGGCACGGCCCGGTTATCCATTGTTCAGCTTTCTGCGGGCCATTGTGAACGCAATGGCCCGCCCAGGCGGCTTACGCCGCCTCCTTCTTCCGCGAGGCCTTCTTGCGCTCGTGCGGGTCGAGGATCGCCTTGCGCAGGCGGATCGACTTGGGCGTCACCTCGACCATCTCGTCGTCGTCGATATAGGCGATGGCCTGTTCCAGGGTCATCACCTTGGGCGGGGTCAGGCGGATCGCGTCGTCCTTGCCGCTCGACCGGAAGTTGGTGAGCTGCTTGGACTTCATCGGGTTGACCTCGAGGTCCTCGGGCTTGGCGTTCTCGCCGATGATCATGCCCTCGTAGAGCGGATCGCCTGGCGCGACCATCAGGATGCCGCGATCCTCCAGCGCGTTCAGCGCATAGGCATTGGCCTCGCCCGAGCCGTTCGAGATCAGCACGCCGTTCTTCCGGCCGTCGATCTGGCCCTTGTACGGGCCGTATTTCTCGAACAGCCGGTTCATGATGCCGGTGCCGCGCGTGTCGGACAGGAACTCGCCGTGATAGCCGATCAGGCCGCGCGACGGGGCGGAGAAGGTGATCCGGGTCTTGCCGCCGCCCGAGGGGCGCATGTCGGTCATCTCGGCCTTGCGCTGGTTCATCTTGTCGACGACCGTGCCCGAATGCTCGTCGTCGACGTCGATCACGACCGTCTCGTAAGGCTCGGTGCGGTTGCCGGCCTCGTCCTCGCCGAACAGCACGCGCGGGCGGCTGATGCCCAGCTCGAAGCCTTCGCGGCGCATGGTCTCGATCAGCACGCCGAGCTGAAGCTCGCCGCGCCCGGCCACCTCGAAGGAGTCCTTGTCGGCGCTTTCCGTGACCTTGATCGCCACGTTGCTCTCGGCTTCGCGGAGCAGGCGGTCGCGGATCATCCGGCTCGTCACCTTGTCGCCCTCGCGGCCGGCCATCGGCGAGTCATTGACCGCGAAGCGCATCGAGAGGGTCGGCGGGTCGATCGGCTGGGCCGTGATCGGCTCGCTGACCGTGGTGTCGGCGATGGTGTTGGCGACGGTCGCGACGGTCAGGCCCGCCAGCGAGATGATGTCGCCGGCGCGGGCCTCGTCCACCGGCACGCGGTCCAGCCCGCGGAAGGCCATGAGCTTGGAGGCGCGGCCGGTCTCGATCACCTTGCCCTCGGCATCGAGCGCATGGATCGGCTGGTTGAGCTTGACCGTGCCCGACTGGACGCGGCCGGTGAGGATGCGGCCGAGGAAATTGTCGCGGTCGAGCAGCGTCACGAGGAAGCTGAACGGCGCGTCCTGGTCGAGCGCGGGCGGCGGCACATGCTCGACGATCTTCTCGAACAGCGGCTGCAGCGTGCCTTCGCGCGCATCGGCGTCGTCCGAGGCATAGCCGTTGCGGCCCGAGGCGTAGAGCACCGGGAAGTCGAGCTGCTCGTCATTGGCCTCGAGCGTGACGAACAGGTCGAACACCTCGTCGAGCACTTCCTGCACGCGCGCGTCCGAACGGTCGATCTTGTTGACGACCACGATCGGGCGCAGGCCGAGCTTGAGCGCCTTGCCGGTGACGAACTTGGTCTGCGGCATCGCGCCTTCCGACGAATCGACCAGCAGGATCACGCCGTCGACCATCGAGAGGATGCGCTCCACCTCGCCGCCGAAGTCCGCGTGACCCGGGGTGTCGACGATGTTGATGCGAACCGGCTCGCCGCCGCCCGGAGGCGCCCACTCGACCGAGGTCGGCTTCGCCAGGATGGTGATGCCGCGCTCCTTTTCGAGGTCGTTCGAATCCATCGCGCGCTCTTCGACGCGCTGGTTGTCGCGGAAGGTGCCGGACTGGCGGAAGAGCTGGTCGACGAGCGTGGTCTTGCCGTGGTCGACGTGGGCGATGATCGCCACGTTGCGGAGGTTCATGGTGCTTTCCTGGAAAGAAGTTGGCGGGCCCGTACAGCAATTTGTGCGTTGCGGGAAGCCCGGTGATTCGGCAGCCCGCCGGACGAAGGCATTGACTCCGTTGCCTCTCCCCGCGCCCGGGCGGGAGCGACCGGCAGCGGAGGGTCGCAAGGCCCCCTGCCCCATCGCGCGCGACGGCGGCGGCGCGCCGGGCGCGGGCGGCGATCGCCGGAAGGGGGCGCCAAATGGGTGGTTGGAGCACGCGCGCGCATCGGCCATCCTGAACCGCAAAGGCGCCGCGCCGGGCAGCGCGGCATGCACGAAGGGAAGACAATGACGCAAAAGCTGAAGATCCTCGTCATCCTCGGATCTGTCCGCGAGGGACGGGTGGCGGAGCCGATCGGCAACTGGGTGATGGGCGCGGCGGATGCGGATCGCGACGATCTCGACTGCGAGCTGATCGACCTGAAGCAATGGGACCTGCCCTTCTATCCTCATCCCAAGCCGCCCGCGGCGGGCGACTATGCCGACGCCAAGCAGATCGCCTGGGGCGAGAAGGTGGCGAGCGCCGACGGCTTCATCCTGATCGCGCCCGAATATAATCACGGCATCCCCGCGGTGCTCAAGAACGCGCTCGACACCGTCTATGCCGAATGGAACCGCAAGCCGGTGGCCTTCGTCGCCTATGGCGGCATGGGCGGCGCGCGTGCGGTGGAGCAGCTCACCATGGTCTCGCGCGAGCTGCAGATGGCGCCGCTGGAAGGGGCGCTCCACCTGCAGGGCGTGTGGAACCGGCGCGAGGGCGGCCGCTTCGCCGCGGACACGCGCGAAGGCGCACGGCTGAACCATCTGTTCGACGAGCTGGCCTGGTGGGGCACGGCGCTCAGGAACGCGCGGGCGGCAGGCTGAAATAGCATCCCGGCGTCTCGCCGAATGCGGCGCGGAAGGCGGCGACGAAGGCGCTGGGCGTGGCGAAACCGGCATGGGCGGCAACCGACTTGACCGGCTCGCCCGCGCCAAGCCGTTCCATCGCGGCCAGCAGCAGCGCATGGCGGCGCCAGCGGCCCAGGCTCAGGCCGGTTTCCGATCGGAAGCGGCGCTCGAGCGCGCGCAGGCTCATGCCGGTCGCCGTCGCGATCTCCGGCCCGCGCCTGCCCCTGCGGGCCAGATCGGCGGCGCGCCGCATCGCCTGGCTGGCCGGCTCGGGCAGATCGAAGGGCGGCGTATCGGAGCGCCGGAATTCCTCGCGGACCAGCAGCGCCACTGCCGCTTCGGCGGGGCGGCGGCCGTCGAGCATCCCCCAGGCCACGGCCCGCAGCACCAGCTCGCGCAGCAGCGGCGACACCGTGACGGCCACGCAGTCGCGCGGCAGCCCCTGCGCCCATTCCGGCTGGAGATAGAGGGTGCGGAGCGTGCTCGCCGCGGCAAAGCGGATGCCGTGCCGCACGCCCGCCGGCACCCACACCGCCCGGCCGCTGGGCGCGATCCACGAACCCCGCTCGGTCCAGATCTCCATCATCCCGGCAGCGGCATGGACCAGCTGGTGCCAGTCATGCGCATGCGGCGGGATCGCCTCGCCGGCATGATGGTCGCTCGCCGCCGTGCGGATCAGCAGAAAGGGCTCGTCGGCCACGCTGCGCCGGATTCGCGACATCATGCGCCGTTATAGCGGGATTGCGGCGAAGGCG
>CALLNA010000179.1 GCA_938005655.1 uncultured Novosphingobium sp. | reverse complement strand
CGTGGCGAGGTCGATCTGCTGCTCGTAATAGGGCACGAACTCGCCGCGCGAGATGCCCTGGCGGATGCCGGCCTCCAGCTCGCCGCGGACGCGTAGGTCCGTCTCCATCGCTGCCTCGAACCAGTAGTAGCGGTTCCGGCCGAGCTTCTTGGCGTGGTACATGGCGATGTCGGCCATGTGGAGCAGGGCATGGGCGCCGACCGGCGCGTCCTCGCCGTCCTGCGGCAGGCGGAAGTCGCTGCGGGTGAGGCCGAGCGAGACGCTGGTCTCGACATGGACCGTCGGCGTCGCGATGGGCCGGGCGATCTCCTCGATGATCGCGGTGGCGAGCCGGTCGATCTCCTCCGAGCGACGGGCCGGGAAGGGGATCACGCAGGCGAATTCGTCGCCGCCGAGGCGGGCGATCAGCGCCTCCACCGGCAGGATGCGGCGCATCCGCTCGGCGCATTCGCGCAGGACGGCGTCGCCGATGCTGTGGCCGTGGAGGTCGTTGATCTGCTTGAAGTTGTCGAGGTCGACCATCACGAAGGAGACGATCTCGCCGCGCTCGGCCGCCTTGGCGATCAGCTCGTCCGTGGCCCAGCCGATCGAGCGGCGGTTGAGGCAGCCGGTGAGCGGGTCGGTCTCGGCGAGTAGCCGCGCCTGGGTCTCGGCCTTGCGCCGCTCGGAGACTTCCTGCGTCAGCTCGCGATAGCGCCGCCAGCCGAAGATGATCAGCGCGATGTTGAGGAGGAGGGCGCTGGTGAGCAGGTTGTTCGGGCCGATGCCGTTGCCGAAGGTCGCCTCGACGATCTGCGACAGGACCGGGCCGGCGATGCCGACGAACATGACGATCGCCGCGATCGCGATGCCGAGCGCGATGACGTCGCGCTCCGCCTTCCCGATCCGCGGGTCCGCGGGGTCATTCGCCTCGGGCGAACGGTCGAGTTCTGTCTGGGCCAAGCGTGCCTTCCCCCGAAGTTGCGCCGGGTTTATGCGGCAGGCGGTCTGAAATTTGCGTTAATTCGAGCTTAGCGGCGGGTGCTGACGATTCGCCGCATGATCGCGCCCGGCGCCATTGCGACAAGGCGACATGGCCGATCCGGCTTGCTACTTCGCAAAGGGCAGATCGAATCGACCTGATCCGCCGCCGAGCCGGCGCGGATCGACCTCGGGAGAAACAGCAACGTGGACATTCCGGACGACATCTTCACCGAACCCGATCCCATCGACGCCGATACCCTGGCCAACCTGGGGCCCTTGCGGCGCCTGGCGGGCATCTGGGAGGGCCAGCGGGGCGTCGACGTCAATCCGAAGGCCGACGGGCCCGAGCAGAAAAGCTATTACGAGCGGATCGAGATGCAGCCGATCGATCCGCAGACCAACGGACCGCAGCTATTCTACGGCCTGCGCTATCACGTCCATATCAACACCCCGGACGAGCAGATTACCTTCCACGACCAGGTCGGCTACTGGCTGTGGGAGCCGGCCACCGGCCTCATCATCCAGACCCTCGCCATTCCGCGCGGGCAGGTGGCGATCGCCTCCGGGCAGGCGGAGGCGGGGGCGACCAAGCTCGTCCTGACGGCCGAGCGGGGGAAGACCGACTACGGCATCTGCTCGACAACCTTTCTCGAGCTGGCCTTCCGCACCGATTCCTACCGCATCGAGGTCGATTTCCATGACGACGGCTCATGGAGCTATGTGTCGGACACGATCCTGATGGTGAAAGGCCGCGACGAGCCCTTCACGCATCGCGACCGGAACACCCTGGCCAAGATCGGCGAGCCGGACATGAACCCGTGGGAGCGGATCGTGCGGGACGCGAAGAAGTGACCTGAGGCCGCGGCG
>CALLNA010000178.1 GCA_938005655.1 uncultured Novosphingobium sp. | reverse complement strand
CCATGTCCGGCGCGCCGATCATCAGCGGCACGAACCAGTTGCCGAAGCCGCCGATGATCGCGGGCATGACCACGAAGAAGACCATGATCAGGCCGTGCGCGGTGATCAGCACGTTCCACAGGTGGAGCGTCTGGTCGAAGCTCGGGTTCTTCTCGCCCAGCAGGCGGGCGAAGGTGCCGAGGTACTGGATGCCGGGCTCGGCCAGCTCGAGACGCATCATGCCCGAGATCGCACCGCCGATGACCCCCGCGAAAATCGCGAAGATCAGGTACAGTGTGCCGATGTCCTTGTGGTTGGTGGACATGAACCAGCGGGCGAAGAAGCCCGGATGGTCGTGAGCGTGCTCCGCATGTCCATGGGAGTCCCCATGGGCCTGGAAGGTGTCGGGTGCAGTCGTAGCCATGTGTCTGCGAACCTTGTCTTGTCTTACGGGCTTACGCGGCCGGAGCCGGCGAAGCGGAAGGAGCGGCGGCGGGCGTGGCAGCGTCCGAGGCAGCGGCGGCCGGGGCGGCGCCCGCGGCGGCAGCCTCGGCGGCGGGCGCCTCCGGCAGGCCGTCGATCTTGCCGCCGGCCTGGGTCAGGACCCAGGCGTTGAACTTGTCGCGCGGCAGGGCCTCGACCGCGATCGGCATGTAGCCGTGGCGGGCACCGCAAAGCTCCGAGCACTGGCCGTAATAGACGCCCGGCTTCTCGATGAAGAGGACCTTCTCGTTGATCCGGCCCGGCACGGCGTCGAGCTTGAACCACAGCGAGGGGACGGAGAACGAGTGGATCACGTCGGCGCCGGTGGTCTGGAGCCGGATCGGCTCGCCCACGGGCACGACCATGCGGAAGTCGGCGCCGAGGTGCACCGGCTCGCCGCGCTTGCGAGCCTCGGCCTCGGGCAGCATGTTCGAGATCACCTCGAACCCGCCGTTGTCGGGATAGGTATAGCCCCAGTACCACTGATAGCCCGTGACCTTGACCGTCAGCGCCTTGGCCGGCGCGGGCTTGTACTGCTTGGCCAGCAGGTTGATCGAGGGCACGGCGACGCCGACCAGGATCAGCACCGGCACCAGGGTCCAGACCACCTCGATCAGCGTGTTGTGGCTGGTCCGCGAGGGGACGGGGTTGGCGCGGCGGTTGAAGCGCAGGATCACCACCAGCAGCAGCCCGAGCACCAGGAAGCAGATGCCCGTGATCAGCGGCAGCAGCAGATGATCGTGCATCCGCAGCGCGAAGTCGCCGGTGGGCGAGAACTGCTTCTGGAAGCCGATGCCGCCGTCGACCGGCTGGCCGATGCCGGGAGTCGGCTTCATCGGCGTGTAACCGCCCGGAGCGACCGCGGTGCGGGCCTTCTCGGCGGCCGAAAGCTCGACCGGGGCGGCCGGAGCCGGGGCGGCGGCCTGGTCGGGAACCGCGGCGGCGGGCACCGCCGGAGTGACCGCGCCAGCGGCCGAGGGGGCCGCGACAGGGGCGGCCGCGACCGGGGCGTTCTGCCCCTGCGAGTTACCCTGGATATCCTGCGCGTGGATCACCTGCGGCGCCGCGAGCAGCGCGAGACCCAAGCCGACAGCTTTGAAGTTGCGCCCCGTGGTCCGGACAAAATCGCCGAATTTCATGATGTTATTGCTTTCGCTTTCCATTGGCGGCGAGAGAATACCTGCCCCCTCTCGCCTTAGTGGGAGCCAGATTCCGGCTGGCCTATACGCGCGCTTGCCCGCAGTCTCAAGCGCCTCTAGGGGATATTTTTAGACAGTCGCCCGGCTGCGGAAATCCGCGACGGGCGGCCCGTCGCCCCTGATCCCGACCCAGTTTCCACGAGGATGGTTTTCCCAATGCAGGATGAAGAGGTGCTCGCCGAGTTCCGTGCGAGCAAGGCGCTGCTCGAAGGTCATTTCCTCCTCTCCTCGGGCCGCCACAGCGCGCATTATCTGCAATGCGCCCGCGTCCTGATGGACCCGGCCCGCGCCGCGCGGCTGGCGATCGCGCTCGTCGGCAAGCTCCCGCGCGAGCTGCGCCGCGAGATCGACAAGGTGGTCTCGCCCGCGATGGGCGGGATCATCATCGGCCAAGAGATGGGCCGCGCGCTGGAGCGCGAGGCGATGTTCGTCGAACGGCCCGAGGGCGTGTTCGAGCTGCGCCGCGGCTTCAGCCTGGAGCCCGGCGAGAAGGTGCTGATGGTCGAGGACGTGGTGACGACCGGCCTCTCCAGCCGGGAGGCGATCAAGGCGATCGAGGCGGCCGGCGGCAAGGTCGTCGCGGCCGCCGCGCTGGTCGACCGCTCGGCCGGCGCGGTCGACCTCGGCGTGCCGTTCTATCCGCTGATCGCGATCAACTTCCCCACCTATGCGCCCGAAGAGGTGCCGGCCGAGCTCGCCGCCACCCCCGCGGTCAAGCCGGGGAGCCGGGCCAAGCCGTGAGCGCGCCGGTGCATCCCCGGCGCCTCCGTCTCGGCGTCAACATCGACCACGTCGCCACGATCCGTAACGCCCGCGGCGGGGAGCATCCCGATCCGGTGCGCGCCGCGGAGGTCGTCGCGGCCGTGGGCGGCGACGGCATCACCGCGCACCTGCGCGAGGACCGCCGCCACATCCGCGACGACGACCTCCAGCGCATCCAGCAGGCGACCAGCCTGCCACTCAACCTGGAGATGGCCGCGACCGACGAGATGGTCGAGATCGCGCTGCGCCACCGGCCCCACGCCGCCTGCATCGTCCCCGAGCGGCGCGAGGAGCGCACGACCGAGGGCGCGCTCGACGCCGCCGGCCAGCACAACCGCCTCGCCCCGATCGTCGCCCGGCTCACCGACGCGGGCATCCGCGTCAGCCTGTTCATCGCGCCCGAGGTGCGCCAGCTCGAGGCCGCCATGCGGCTCGGCGCGCCGGTGGTCGAGTTCCATACCGGCGAATATGCCCATGCCGCGGGCGCGGCCCAGGCCGAGGAGCTGCGCCGCGTCGCCGATCTCGCGGCGCTCGCGGTCAAGAACGGCATCGAGCCCCACGCCGGCCACGGCCTGACCTACGAGAACGTCCAGCCGATCGCCGCCATCCCGCAACTGGCGGAACTGAACATCGGTCACTACCTGATCGGCGAGGCGATCTTCGTCGGTCTGGAGGCGAGCGTGCGGCGGATGCGGGACCTGATGGATTCGGCGCGGTGACGGAGATCCTGCTTCCTTCCCCGCCCCCGCCTTCGAGGAGACCGTCGTGATCATCGCCATCGGCTCCGACCTCTGCAACATCGAACGCATCCAGAACTCGCTCGACCGCTTCGGCGAGCGGTTCGAGCAGCGCGTGTTCACCGAGGTCGAGCGGGCCAAGGCGGCCAGGCGGCCGTTCACCCGCGCCGGGACCTACGCCAAGCGCTTCGCCGCCAAGGAGGCCTTCTCCAAGGCGGTCGGCACGGGCTTCAAGGCCGGGGTCTTCATGAAGGACATCAGCGTGGTCAACGCCCGCAGCGGCGCGCCGACCCTGCATCTCACCGGCGGCGCGGCGGCGCGACTGGCGGCGCTGATCCCGGACGGGCACGAGGCGATCGTCCACCTGACCCTCACCGACGACCACCCCTGGGCCCAGGCCTTCGTGGTGATCGAGGCGCGCGCGCTGTGAGCACCCTGCCATGACCGGGACCGAGCCGGCGGAGCCCTCCGCGCCTCCTGCCCCGGAGCCCGGCGCCGCGCCCGCCGCCGAGACCGCCGGCACGCGCCCCGCGCGCAAGGCCGCCCGGGTCGACTGGATCGCCGAACTGCGCGGCCTGGCGCTTATGCTGCTCGGCGTGCTCGCCTTCCACAGCCTAATCGCCAAGCCGTTCTACATCCCCAGCCCCTCGATGGTCCCGACCCTGTGGACCGGCGACCGGCTGGTGGTCTCCAAGTATCCCTACGGCTGGTCCTGGGTCTCCGCCTCGTTCCACCTCCTGCCGCGCAGCCGGTGGCGGATCTGGCCGGGAACGCCCGAATACGGCGATGTCGTGATCGTCGTACCGCCCAACTCGGACGAGGACTACATCAAGCGCGTCGTCGCCCTGCCGGGCGACCGCATCGCCGTGGTCAACGGCCAGATCGTGCTCAACGGCAAGCGTGTGCCGCAGGAGATCGAGCCGCCGATCGAGGTCCCGCTCGACGCCCTTACCTCGCCCGACGAGCACGATCCCTGCAACGACGCGAGCTATCGCGGGATGCGGGTGAGGAAACCCTCGGGCCGGATCGTCTGCGAGCTGCCCGCCCTGCGCGAGACCCTGCCCAACGGCGCGACCTACCTGGTCGTCGACCACGAGGACCAGCCGCTCGACCACATGGACGAGATCAGGGTGCCGCCGGGCCACGTCTTCCTGATGGGCGACAACCGCGACAATTCCGCCGACAGCCGCGCCCCGCTGTGGGAGCGCGGCCTGGGCGGGCCGGTGCCGCTGTCCGACATCGGCGGGCGGGCCGAGTTCATCACCTTCTCGCAGGACGGCACCCAGGGGTGGAGCCCGGCGAGCTGGTGGCGCGCCTTGCGCGGCGACCGCGCCTGGCGCAGCCTGCGCCCCGCGATCGACAAGAACGGGAGCTGACGCGATGACGGAGGACAGGAAGCCGGTTCCGCCCAACGACCGAAGCTCCTCGATGAAGCGCGCCGGCCCCGCCGACATCGCCGATCCGCTGATGCGGCTGGAGGCGCGCAAGGCCGTGGTCTGGATCGGCATCGCGGCGATGGTCGGCCTGGCGATCTTCCTGGCCCAGCCGCTGCTGGTGATCTTCGGCGGCATGGTCTTCGGCGCGATGATCGACGGCGGCACCCGCCTGCTCGGCCGGGTCCTGCCGATCGGCCGGGGCTGGCGCGTCGGCATCGTCATGGTCTTAACCGCGGCCTTCCTGCTGTGGGTCGCCTTTTTCGCCGGCAGCCAGATCGCGGCCCAAGCCGCCGCCCTGCCCAAGACGATCGAGGCCCAGGCGATGCGCGTGGTCGCCTGGCTCGCCGCGCACGGGATCAGCATCGATGTCGACGACGTCAAGGGCTACGCCCAGCAGGCGATGGGCGGCGTCTCCTACCTTACGCGGGCGGTCGGCGGGCTGATCGGCGCGGTGACGACGCTGTTCCTGATCATCGTGCTGGGCATCTACTTCGCCGCCGAGCCGCGGCTCTATCAGCGCGGCCTCGCCTGGATGCTGCCGCGCGACAGCCGCGCCTATTTCCACGAGACGGCCAACCTGATGGGCAAGTCGCTGCGCCGCCTGCTCGCCGGGCGGCTGCTCGGCATGGCGCTCGAAGGGGTCTGCACCTGGCTGCTGCTGACGGCCTACGGGGTGCCGATGGCCGCCCTGCTCGGCCTGCTGACCGGCCTCCTCGCCTTCCTCCCCAACATCGGCGCGCCGATCTCGGGCGCGCTGATGGTCATGGTCGGCTTCTCCGGCGGGACCGACATGGGCATCTACTGCATCATCGTCTATGTCGTGGTCCAGACCGTGGACGGCAACATCATCGTGCCGATGGTCGCCAAGCGGACCGTCGACCTCGCTCCCGCCCTGGTGCTCGGCGCGCAGCTCGTCATGGGGGCGCTGTTCGGCATCCTCGGCCTAGCGCTCGCCGATCCGCTGGTGGCCCTGCTCAAGATCGCGCTGGAACGGCAATCGGCGCGTCGCGACGAGATGGAAACCGCCTGACCCATGGCCCGCAAGTTCCTCTATCTGATCGCGATTATCGCGGTGCTGGTGATCGCCGCCCTGGTCGCGCTGCGGCTCTGGCCGGGCAAGCTGACCGAGCTGGCCCTGGTGCCGGACAAGGCCTTCGTCCAGCAGGCCCCGCTCGGCAGCGACCGCTATGCCGACGCCGCCCTATGGATCTCGCGCCCCGGGGCGACGGCCGACCCGGCCCGCTGGCTGCCGCAGGGCGTCGCGCCGGGCGAGCCGGTGCGGGCGGCGGTGTTCTTCGTCCACCCGACGAGCTACCTCGACAAGGCGAGCTGGAACGCGCCGCTCGACGACAAGGCCTCGCGCGAGCTGGCCGATACCTTCGTGCGCGGCCTGGCCAGCCCCTTCAACCAGGCCGTCGAGCTCTGGGCGCCGCGCTATCGCCAGGCGACCTTCGGCGCCTTCCTCAGCGACAAACCCGAGGCGCTCGAAGCGCTCGACCTCGCCTATGGCGACGTCTCCGCCGCTTTCGACCGCTTCCTGGCGAGCGTGCCGGCGGACCTGCCGATCGTCCTCGCCGGGCATAGCCAGGGGGCCTATCACCTGCGCCGGCTGCTGCGCGACCGGGTTGCGGGCAAGCCGCTCGCCCGGCGGATCGCCGCGGTCTATGCGATCGGCTGGCCGGTCTCGCTCCAGCACGACCTGCCGCTGATGGGCCTGCCGGCCTGCGCCGCGCCGGACCAGAGCGGCTGCGTGGTCTCGTGGCTGAGCTACGGCGAGCCCGCCGATCCGGCGATGACGCTTGCCGCCTATGCCCGACGCCCCGCGCTCGACGGGCAGTCGCCGGGCGGCAGCGCCTTCCTCTGCTCCAATCCGCTGACCGGCGGGACCGGCGGCGCGGTGCCGGCCAGCGCCAACCTCGGCACGCTGAAGCCGGACAAGGACGCGAAGGCCGCCAGCCTGATCGCGCCCGGCGTGCCCGCGACCTGCCGGGCGGACGGCTTCCTCTCGGTCGGCGAGGCGCCCGATCTCGGGCCCTACGTCCTGCCGGGGAACAATTACCACATCTACGACATCCCGCTGTTCTGGGCGAACCTGCGGGCCGACTTCGCGCGCCGGGTGAAGGCATGGAAGCCGGCCTGATCGTCGAGAACGCGCCCGCGTTCCGCGCCGCCCTGCCCGGCGGCGGGGCGCTGATCGGGCTCGATCTCGGCACCCAGACCATCGGCACCGCCTTCTGCGACGCGGGCTGGCGCTTCGCCTCCCCGGCCAAGACCCTGAAGCGCGGCAAGTTCGGCGCGGACAAGGCCCTGCTGGAGCGCCT
>CALLNA010000177.1 GCA_938005655.1 uncultured Novosphingobium sp. | reverse complement strand
CCCGGATACCAGTTCTGGACGGTCGAATATTTGATCTCGGCATCGTCGAGCGCGACCAGCTCGACCACGGCGGCGTGGAGCTGGTTCTCGTCGCGCTGGGGCGCGGTGCAGCCTTCGAGGTAGGAGACGTAGGCGCCCTTGTCCGCGACGATCAGCGTCCGCTCGAACTGGCCGGTGTTCTCGGCATTGATGCGGAAATAGGTGCTGAGCTCCATCGGGCAGCGCACGCCCTCGGGCACGTAGACGAAGGTGCCGTCGGAGAAGACCGCGCAGTTGAGCGCGGCGAAGTAGTTGTCGTGCTGCGGCACGACCTTGCCGAGCCAGCGCTTCACCAGCTCGGGATATTCGCGGATCGCCTCGCTGATCGAGCGGAAGATGACGCCCGCCGCTTCCAGTTCCTTGCGGAAGGTCGTGGCGACCGAGACCGAATCGAACACCGCGTCGACCGCGACCTTGCGCGCGCCCTCGACCCCGGCGAGCACCTTCTGCTCCTCCAGGGGGATGCCGAGCTTCTCGTAGACGCGCAGGATCTCGGGATCGACCTCGTCGAGGCTCTCCAGCGACTTCTTCGCCTTGGGCGCGGCGTAGTAATAGGCGTCCTGGTAGTCGATCGGCGGGACGTTGAGCTTGGCCCAGTCCGGCGGCGTCAGGGTCAGCCACAGGCGATAGGCCTTGAGCCGCCAGTCGAGCATCCATTCCGGCTCGCCCTTCTTGGCCGAGATGAAGCGGACGGTGTCCTCGCTGAGGCCCTTCGGCGCGAATTCCTGCTCGATGTCGGCGGACCAGCCGTGCTCATAGTCGGCGACGCGGGCGGCGGCCTCGTGGGCGGCCTGGTCTTTGAGGGTGGTCTGCTCGGTCATGCCGCGCCTCCCGCGAGCTGGGTCAGCGGCACCTCGGCGAGCGCCCCGCGCAGGGCCCGGTTGACCACGCTCCAGTGCGGGCGGACCGAGCATTCCTGCTCCAGCGTGCAGTCGTGCCGGCCGTGCTCGCAGCAGGCGGTCAGCGCGATCGGGCCTTCGACGGCCTCGACGATGTCGGCGAGGGTGATCGCCGCGGCCGGGCGGGCGAGCTTGAGCCCGCCGCCGACCCCGCGGGTCGAGCGCAGCAGGCCCGCCGCGGTCAGGCGGCTGACCAGCTTCTGCACCGTGGGCGCGGGCAGGCCGGTCTCCTCGGCGAGCTGGCCCGCCGAAACCCGCGCCCCGCCGCAGTGCCGCGAGGCGGCGGACATGGTGACGACGGCGTAATCTGCCATGGACGACAAGCGCATCTTGAGAACCGTTCGCAAAATCGGAGTGATTCGTTCCGATTTCACCTAGGGGCGCCGGGGCGCGGCTTCAACGGGAAAAATGCCGCGCTGCAACGAAAAATGGGACGGAAATAAAAAAGGGCGGCCCTCCCCGAGGGGAGAGCCGCCTTCA
The DNA here is from genome assembly GCA_938005655.1 of uncultured Novosphingobium sp. Classification (GTDB taxonomy): domain Bacteria; phylum Pseudomonadota; class Alphaproteobacteria; order Sphingomonadales; family Sphingomonadaceae; genus Novosphingobium. Next base: position 10,503 of record CALLNA010000177.1, on the reverse strand, counting down.
AAGTCGAGAACTCGTGCGCAATTGCAACGAGCCCTTCGGGTCGCACTGCCCCTCTATGTCCGGACCAGAGCGATGAATTGTATGGATTCGACAGTCGAAGCGAATGAATCCAAACGAGGCCATTTGTTGCAGATCGGCAACGCCGGCCGAGCCCGGGCCGGGGACAGGGCGGACGGAATGGCGCGTCGACAGGCCGCCGCCGCCTTGCCATAGCGAATCGCGATGCTTTACCCGCTGCTTCGTCCCGCCCTGTTCGGCCTCGACGCCGAGACCGCTCACGGCCTTGCCCTGCTTGCCCTCAAGCTCTCGCCCTTCGGCCGCCCGGCCAAGCCCGGCGGGCCGCTGGCCACGCGGGTCGCGGGGATCGACTTCCCCAATCCGGTCGGCATGGCCGCGGGCTTCGACAAGGACGGGCAGGCGCCCGACGCGTTGCTCGGCCTCGGCTTCGGCTTCGTCGAGGTCGGCTCGATCACCCCCCTGCCCCAGGCCGGCAACCCCCGGCCGCGCCTGTTCCGCCTGGCCGAGGACCGCGCGGTGATCAATCGCATGGGCTTCAACAACGACGGGGCCGAGATCGCCGTCTCGCGCCTCGCGCCGCGCCACGGGCGGCCCGGCGTGATCGGGATCAACATCGGCGCGAACAAGGATTCGGCCGACCGCGCGGCCGACTATGCGACGATGGCCCGGCTGATGGCCCCGCTGGCGACTTACCTGACGGTCAACGTCTCCAGCCCCAACACCCCCGGCCTGCGCGCCTTGCAGGACGAGGGCGCGCTGGCCGACCTGCTCGACGCGGTGCTGGAGGCGCGGGGGCTGGGCGGCCCGCCGGTCTTCCTCAAGGTCGCGCCGGACCTGGAGCCCGCCGACATCGAGGCGATCGGCCGCATCGCGATCGACAAGGCGCTCGGCGCGCTGATCGTCTCCAACACCACGATCAGCCGGCCGCCGCTGAAATCCGCCCATGCCGGGGAAACCGGCGGGCTTTCCGGCGCGCCCTTGCGCGATCTCGCCCAGCAGCGACTGCGCGACTTCCGCCGGGTGACCGGCGGGGCGATCCCGCTGGTCGGCGTCGGCGGCATCGCCACGGCCGAGGACGCCTGGGCCCGCATCCGCGCCGGGGCGAGCCTGGTCCAGCTCTACAGCGCGATGGTCTATGCCGGGCCGGGGATCGCCCGGGTCGTGACCAGGGGCCTCGAACGGCTGATGCGGCGCGACGGCTTCGCCAGCATTGCCGAGGCGGTGGGAAGCGAATAGCCTTTTGCCGGCAATGGTTTCTCGTCCTCTCGCCTCGCTCTCCCTCCTCGCCGCGCTGCTGCTCGCCGGCCCCGCCTTGGCCCGCGAGGCCCGCCCGCCGCAGGTCTATGCCAGGGGCATGGTCAGCGCCGCCGATCCGCGCGCGGCCGAGGCCGGGGCCGAGATGCTCCGCGCCGGCGGCAGCGCGACCGACGCCGCGATCGCGACCATGCTGGCGCTCAACGTGGTCGAGCCGCAAAGCTCGGGCATCGGCGGCGGCGGCTTCTACGTGACCAGCGACGCGGCGGGCCGCGTCGAGACCATCGACGGGCGGGAAACCGCGCCGGCGGGGGCGACGCCACGGTGGTTCCTGGGGCCGGACGGCAAGCCGCTGCCCTTCCGCCAAGCGGTGCTCAGCGGGCTGTCGATCGGCGTGCCGGGCAATGTCGCCCTGGCCGCCGAGGCTCATGCCCGGCACGGCAAGCTGCCCTGGGCCAGATTGTTCAGGCCAGCGATCCGCCTCGCCCGTGACGGCTGGACCGTGACCGAGCGCCTGCATAGCGCGCTGGCGGTCTCGCGCGATTCGGCGGCGCGCAGCCCGGCGGGCAAAGCCCTGTTCTACGACGCCAAGGGCGCGCCTCTCGCCGTCGGGACGCGAGTGCGTAATCCGGAACTGGCGCGAAAGCTGGAGCGGATCGCCAAGGACGGCGCGGCAGGCTTCTATGCCGGCGACAACGCCTGGGCGGTGCAATATGCCGTCGTCAACTACACGCCCGGCGCGCCGGTTACGATAGCGGCATGCGGCGGCGGCAATTGCGAGGCCGTCGAGGTTCCCGGCGTGGTCGTCCCGATGGCGGTTCAAGACATCGCCGCCTACCGCGCGAAGGACCGCCCGCCGGTCTGCGGCGCCTATCGCGGCTACCGGATCTGCGGGATGGGGCCGCCCTCCTCGGGCGCGACGACCGTGCTGGCGACGCTCAAGCAGCTCGAACGCTTCGACCTCGCCGCGCTGGGCAAGGATTCGCCCGTCGCCTGGCACCTGATCGCCGAATCGCTGCGCCTCGCCTATGCCGACCGCGCGCGCTGGCTGGCCGACAGCGACTTCGTGACGGTGCCGCTCGCCGGGCTGACCGATCCGGCCTATCTCGCCGGACGCTCACAACTGATCGATCCGGCCAGGACCAACGCCCTGGTCACGGCCGGCACCCCGCCCGGCGGCGCAACCCTGTCCCGCGCCGATCCCCTGCCCCAGCCCGAGCACGGCACCTCGCACTTCGTCGTGGTCGACCGCAGCGGCGCGGCGGTCAGCTATACTTCGACCATCGAGAGCGCCTTCGGCTCGGGCCTGGTCGTCGGCGGCTACTACCTCAACAACGAGCTGACCGACTTCGACATGGCCCCCGAGCGCGACGGCAAGCCCGCCGCCAACCGCGTCGAGGGCGGCAAGCGCCCGCGCAGCTCGATGAGCCCGACCCTGGTCTTCGGCCCCGATGGGCATTTGCGGCTCGCCATCGGCGCGGCCGGCGGGGCGACGATCCCGGCGCAGGTTGCCAAGGCGATCATCGGGGTGATCGACTGGCGGCTCTCCGCCCAGGACGCGATCGCCCTGCCCGTCCTGTTCGTCTCGGGCGACACGCTGGTCGTCGAGCCGGGCGGCGCGCTCGAGCCGATGATCCCGGCCCTGCGCGCCCTCGGCCATGAGCGGGTGACGGTGCGGGCCATGCCGCTCAAGGCCAATGCGATCGAGGTGCGCGACGGACGGCTGATCGGCGCCGCCGACCCCCGCAGCGAGGGGCGTCCGGTTTCCGAATAGGCAATGTTCCTGACAATCGCATGTGGAACTGCCGCCTGTCCTGAGCTTGTCGAAGGACCGTACTTCTCGGCTGTGCCCCAATTGGAATTTCGCCTTACGACCTTCCTTACGACCTCATTGCCCGTGCTCCCCATCCCCTTCGTCACCCCGGACTTGATCCGGGGTCCCGCTTTCCTTTTCTAGCGTCGCACATGAAGCGGGACCCCGGGTCAAGCCCCGGGGTGACGAGATCTGTTATGATGTCCGCTTCTATCCAGAAGCCGAAATCCAACCGAGGCATGACGCTCGGCTCCTGATGCTTGCCGCTAGGGCAAAGCGGCCCTAGACCAACCACTTGGTGGGGCGAGTGCGAGGGGCCTGTTGGGCGTGCAGCTTTCCGATTTCGACACGACGGCCAACCTCGTCGCCCTGTTTCTCGCCCGCGCCGACGCGCAGGGCGACACGCCGTTCCTCTGGGCCAAGCGCGAGGGGCGCTGGCAATCGCTGAGTTGGGCCGAGGCCGCCCGCCGCGTCTGCCTGATCGCCGAGGGCCTGCGCCGGCTCGGCCTCAAGGAGGGCGACCGGGTCGTCCTCGTCTCCGAGAACCGGCCCGAATGGTGCCTCGCCGACCTGGCGATCATGGCGGCGGGCTGCGTGACCGTGCCGGCCTATACGACCAATACCGAGCGCGACCATCGCCACATCCTGGAGAACGCCGAGGCATCGGCGGTGATCGTCTCGACCGAGAAGCTGGCGAGGCCCCTGCTGCCCGCCGTGCTGACCACCAACGGCGTGCGCCACGTGATCGGGATCGAGCCGCTGCGCTCGGCCCAGAACGGCCCGTTCGAGATCCACAACTGGCCCGAGCTGCTGGAGGGCGACGCCGCGGCGGCCCGCGCCGCGGTCGAGGCGCGGATCGCCGGGATCGGCCGCGACGACCTCGCCTGCATCATCTACACCAGCGGCACCGGCGGCGCGCCGCGCGGGGTGATGCAGCATCACGGCGCGATCCTGCGCAACGTCGACGGCTGCGCCCGCATCCTGTGCGAGGACTTCGGCATCGGCGAGGAGGTCTTCCTCTCGTTCCTGCCGCTGAGCCACGCCTACGAGCATACCGGCGGCCAGTTCCTGCCGATCGGCCTCGGCGGCCAGATCGCCTATGCCGAGGGGCTGGAGAAGCTCGCCGGCAACATCGAGGAGGTCCGCCCGACGATCATGGTCGTCGTGCCCCGCCTGTTCGAGGTCCTGCGCGCGCGGATCATGAAGCAGGTCGAGAAGCAGGGCCGCATGGCCAACTACCTGATGGACCGCGCCCTGGCGATCGGCGCGCGGCGGGCCGGCGGCAAGGCCCGGCTGCGCGACAAGCCGATGGACCTGGTCCTCGACCGGACGCTGCGCCCCAGAATCCGCGCGCGCTTCGGCGGGCGGATGAAGGCCCTGGTCTCCGGCGGGGCGCCGCTCAATCCAGACATCGGCACCTTCTTCGACGCGATGGGGCTGACCCTGCTCCAGGGCTACGGCCAGACCGAGAGCGGCCCGGTAATCAGCTGCAACCGGCCGAGCGCCGGGCTCAAGATGGACACGGTCGGCCCGCCGCTGGCCGGGGTGACGGTGCGCTTCGCCGACGACGGCGAGATCCTGGTCCAGGGCGAGCTGGTGATGAAGGGCTACTGGCGCAACGCGGCGCTGACCGAGGCGACGCTGGTCGACGGCTGGCTCCACACCGGCGACATCGGCCACGGCGACGAGCGCGGGCGGATCGTCATCACCGACCGCAAGAAGGACATGATCGTCAATGACAAGGGCGACAACGTCTCCCCCCAGAAGATCGAGGGGATGCTGACGCTCCAGCCCGAGATCGCCCAGGCCATGGTCGTCGGCGACAAGCGGCCCTACATCGTCGGCCTGATCGTGCCCGACGCCGACTGGGCGCTGGAATGGGCCCGCGCCCAGGGCGAGAAGTTCGACTTCGCCGCCTTGCAGGACCTCCCCGCCTTCCGCAGCGCGATCCGCGCGGCGATCGACCGGGTCAACGCCGATCTCTCGGTGATCGAGAAGGTCCGCTCATTCGCCTTCGCCGACGAGGCCTTCTCCATCGAGAACGAGGAGATGACGCCAAGCCTGAAGATCCGGCGGCACAAGCTGAAGGACCGCTACGGCGCGCGGCTGGACGGGCTTTATAAGGGCTAGCTACCGCGCTGTCGGGCCGCTGTCGGACCGTTGTCGTTGTCCTGATTTCGCGTTGAGCCTATCCGGCGGCAACTACAGGACGCAAGTATGTTGGTTCAACAAATGAGGCTCCAAAAGGGCTGGTCCCAGGAGCAATTGGCCGATCTGAGTGGCCTCAACGTACGCACAATCCAACGCATCGAGAGCGGACGCTCTGTCAGCGTCGAATCATTCAAGGCGTTGGGCGCCGCATTCAACGTCGATTTTTCCTTGTTGCAGGAAGACGCCGTGCGCGAGATCACGACCACCCCGGAGCAAACCGAAGTCGCGCTGGCCTTTGGTCGAATGCGACGAATGCAAGATTTTTATCACCGCCTGCTGCGTTTTTGCATGATTTCCGGATTTCTGATCGTAGCCGACCTCTTGGTACAGCCGCGCTTGGAAACGCAAATCGATGCCCTGCTGTGGATTATTCCCACAATAGCCATTTGGGGACTGTTGGTGTTCATCGATGGAATGCGGACGTTCGAATTACTGCCTTGGCATCGGGCTGAATGGGAGAAGCGCAAGGTCGAGAAACTGCTGGGACGAGAGCTTTAGGCCATGGATAGCAATCCAAAACTTGCAACCGAAAGTGCTGTAGCGATCCAGATCACTGGTGTGACCCTGTCGTTGGGAACCTACGCAGCGATTCATTTAGCGGCGCTGGGGCTGGCCATCCACGGCTTCACAATCCCCGACTTGGTGGTGCTTGCCATGTCGTGGGTTCTTGCTCTGTCGTTGATCATCTGGGTGCTCCGGGTGGAGCGCGGCGACTTGGCTTCGTTCGGTATGGGGCGGCCGACCGTCGCGTCACTCGGCTGGGGGCTTCTTGGAGTCGTGGCCACCTTTGCTGCCATGGCAATCTATTATCGCGTAATTGCCCCAATGTTCGGTGCCGTCTCCCCGGCACCCGCCACGTTTAATTCGGTGGCGCAGATGCCGCTGAGCAAGATTGTCATGGCTTGTGCAACCGCCGGATTTTGCGAGGAACTGATTTTTCGATTTTACGCCATCTCACGCCTGCACAGACTTACAGGCAACATTTGGATCGCCTCAATTGTGCCGATGATCGTTTTTGTCGGACTACACCTACCTGGTTTTGGCTTGGCGCAAGTCCTTCCAGTAACATGCGGAGCGGTCGTGTTGACGATACTTTATTGGCAGCGACACGATTTCTGGAGTAATTTCATCACCCATTTCGTGACGGATTTCGTGGCATTTGGCGCCGCCGCTGCACTCGGACATTGACGAGCGTTAAGTCGCTTGCAGCTCAGGCCGCTTCCTTCTCCACCCACTCCGGGTAGAAGCTCGGCGCGCGGGTGGACCAGCCGGGGGCGGTCGCGGCGGCTTCGCTGAGGGACTGGAGCAGGCCCTTGCGGCGGTCCGGGCGGATCTGCGGCAGGGCGGCGGCGGCGCAGAAGGCGCTCGGCAGCCAGGGGCGGATCTCCGGGCCGAGCAGCCGCTCGTAGAGGAAGCGATAGGCGGAGAAGCCGCCGAGGCGCTCCTGGGCGAGGTCGAAGGCGGTGACGCGCACCAGCTTGCCGAGGAAGGTCTCCAGCGCCTCGAAGCTCGTCTCGCTCGGCAGCTCGCCGCGCAGGGCCTTCAGCTCCTGATAGACGACGTACTGGCTGCGGATCGAGGCGGTCTCCGCCGCGTCGCGGGCCCAGAGCTTGAAGGCATCCTGCCGGCCGAGGCCGACGTCGAGGCTGCGCTTGATATAGCGCTGCTCGCACGAGGTGAAGCTGGCGAACTCGCGCAGCTCGGCAATGGTCAGCGTGGCGGTGCCGGTATTCGACATGGCGGTTTCCCCTGTTGGGGAGAGATCACCACAGTTTGGTTATCAAGCGGTTAACCAGGGTGGTTTTGTCTACCGCCGCGATGACGGACGCCGGTCAAATCAATCCCGCCAGCGGGCTCGACGGATCGGCATATTTGCGCGTCTGCATCCGGCCCGAGCGATAGGCCTCGCGGCCCGCCTCGACCGCCAGCCTCATCGCGCGGGCCATGCGGACCGGGTCTTTGGCCTCGGCGATGGCGGTGTTCATCAGCACGCCGTCGCAGCCCAGCTCCATCGCCACGGCCGCGTCGCTCGCCGTGCCGACGCCGGCGTCGACCAGCACCGGCACGCCCGCGCCCTCGACGATCAGGCGGATCGTCACGCGGTTCTGGATGCCGAGGCCCGAGCCGATCGGCGCGCCGAGCGGCATGACCGCCACGGCGCCCGCGCTTTCGAGCTGCTTCGCCGCGATCGGATCGTCGACGCAATAGACCATCGGCAGGAAGCCTTCCTTCGCCAGGGTCTCGGTCGCCTTCAGCGTCTCGCGCATGTCGGGGTAGAGGGTGCGCGCCTCGCCCAGCACCTCCAGCTTGACGAGGTCCCAGCCGCCCGCCTCGCGCGCCAGGCGCAGGGTGCGGATCGCCTCCTCGGCGGTGAAGCAGCCGGCGGTGTTGGGCAGGTAGGTGATCTTCTTCGGATCGATGAAGTCGGTGAGCATCGGCGCCTTGGGATCGCTGACGTTCACCCGGCGCACGGCGACGGTCACGATCTCCGCGCCCGAGGCCTCGACCGCGGCGGCGTTCTGGGCGAAGTCCTTGTACTTGCCGGTGCCGACGATCAGGCGCGAGCGGAAGGTGCGGCCGGCGACGGTCCAGGTATCGGGGGCCCAGGTATCGGGGTCAGTCATGGTCTGATGGTCTCCTCCGCCGACGAAATGGACGATTTCCAGCACGTCGCCGTCGCCCAGGACGATGTCGCCCAGGGTCGAGCGCGGCGCGATCTCGGCATTGCGCTCGACCGCGACCTTGCGCGGGTCGAGCCCGAGCGCGGCGACGAGGTCGGCGACGGTCGCGCCCGCGGCGATGCGGCGCGGCTCGCCGTTGACGGTGAGGGAAATCTCAGCGGACATGCAGGAAGCGCCTTAGCGCTCAGTGGGCGTGGCGCAAGTTCCGGATATGCGCGAGGGCGACGAGGGCGACCCCGGCGATGGTCAGCACCGCCTCGGCCGGGCCGTGGCCGACGAACAGCGCCGCGGCCATCAGGGCGATCCCGCAGCCGCCGATCAGCAGCGGCCCGGTGCGCCCATGGCGCAGGGCGCCGAGGCCGAGCGTCAGCAGGCCGATGCCGACCGCGAGCGCCAGGCCGATCTCGTGGATCTCGGGCCGCAGCAGCACCCCGCCGCCGATGCCGAGCACGGTGACGAGCAGCAGGCTGGCCAGGCAATGCACGGCGCAAAACCCGGAAAGCACCATGCCCAGGCTGTCCAGCCTGTTCCGAATCGAGAGTACCGCGTCGCGCATGGCGATCCCACTATGATATGTTGTATCATCGTGCAACCCCTGCCGGCGCATCCCGTTCCCGGAGGTCCCGGGCTGCTCCCGCCTCGGCCGAGCGCACTCTCGCGGGAAGGCCGGGCTGACGCGGTCGGGCCATAATCGGCATCCCGTTACCTTCCGTTACAATCCGCCGATTGACCCCGGGGGCGTTTCGCTGAACATGCCGGGCGATGGGAGAGGCCTGACAAGATGCAATACCTAGGCGAACTGGCGAAGAACTGGCGTCCGTTGCTGGCCGCGACGATCGGCATGGGCAGCGGCATGTCGATGGCCGGGGTGATCACCAGCACGATCGCGCCGAGCATGGTCGCGGCCAACCACTGGGCCGCGGCGGACTTCGCCAAGGTCGGCAGCCTGGCGATCTTCACCGCCTTCGTCTTCCCCTTCGTCGGCCGCCTGGCGGACGTGCTCGGGGTCCGGCTCACGGCGCTGATCGGCCAGATCACGCTGCCGCTGGCCTTCCTCGCCTACAGCATGATGCAGGGCTCACTTTCGACCTATATCGCGATCTTCGTGGTCCAGAGCATCTTCTGCGTCACCACCACCTCGACGGTCTATTCGCGGCTCGCCGTGCAATACGTCCGGAACGCGCGCGGCCTGGCCCTGGCGATCGTCGCTTCCGGCCCGGCGTTCAGCGGGCTGGTGATGACCCCGATCCTCAACTCCTATGTCGAGAAATACGGCTGGCAGGCGAGCTATCAGGCCCTGGCGATCTTCGCCGCCGTCGCGGGCGTCGTCGTCTTCCTGCTGATCCCCGCGCGCAATCCCGGCGACGAGCGCCCCGCCGCGGCCCCCAAGCGCCGCGCGCGCGAGGACTACCCGGCGATCTTCCGCACCCCGGCTTTCTGGATCCTCGCCGTCGCCATGCTGCTGTGCAACCTGCCGCAGACGATCCTCCAGGTGCAGGCGAAGCTGCTGCTGCTGGCCAACGGCATCTCGGGTGCGGGCGCGGCGACCGTGCTGATGATGGTCCAGTTCGGGATGCTGGCCGGCCGCTTCGTGACCGGCGTGGCGCTCGACCGGCTGCGACCCTATTTCGTCTCCTTCGTCATGCTCGGCGCGCCGAGCATCGGCCTGTTCATCTTCGCCTCCAGCTACGATTCGCCGGCGATCCTGACCTTCGCGATGTTCTGCATCGGCTTCGCCTTCGGCGCCGAGGGCGATCTCGTCGCCTTCCTCGTCGCGCGGCATTTCGGGGTGAAGGTCTACGGCTCGGTCATGGGCCTGCTGACCTTCGTCATGTCCTTCTCGACCGCGAGCGGCGCGGCTCTGCTCGGCTTCACCATGGAGCGCACCGGCGGCTTCGACCTCTACCTGGTGATCGCCGGCACCGCCGTCCTGGTGGGCGCGGCCTCGCTCCTCCTGCTGGGCAAGGGCCACCCCCCGACGCCGGAGGAGCAGGCCATCGAGGAAACCGTGCCCCACCCCGGCGTGCAGGTCACGGGCCAGGTCTAGGGTGCCCTCCCTCAAGCTCCTCCCCGTCCTGGGGTAGAGCCGACATTTCCATCCCCGTTCCCCTCACACGTTCGTCACCCCGGGCTTGATCCGGGGGTCCCGCTTTCCTTGTCCGGCGTGGCGCAGGAAGAAGCGGGGCCCCGGATCAAGTCCGGGGCGACGAAGTTCGGGGGAGGAGGAGAGAAAGAGGCGGACACGCCTGATCGCCCGCTGGCGAATGCGGGGTAACGCCGGGAAAGAATGACGCAGGCGGGAAACGGCCGGCGGTAGGTGCCTGGACCATACAGGCTTGGCTCGCATGTGTTGGCGGTGCGAACGGCCGGAAGGGTCACGCGAAACCCGCCGGCTCGGCCCTGGGATGGCTAAGGACAGGAGGCGGGTCGGGCTCGCAAGCGGCCGCCTCGGGGCAAGGTCCTTGGCCATGGGAACGGACGCTCAGGTCCGCTGAGCGCCGGCCGTTGTAGCGGAAGAGGCCAGGA
>CALLNA010000176.1 GCA_938005655.1 uncultured Novosphingobium sp. | reverse complement strand
TCGGCCGCGTCCATGTTGCCCGGCGGCGGCCCCGCGTCGATGACCTTGCGGAACTGCTCGCGGTCGTCGGCGGGTACGCCGAGGAGGGCGGCGATGACCATGGTGACGTAGGGCGTCGCGACTTCGGCGATCAGTTCGCAGCCGCCGCGCGCGACCATGTCGCGCATCATCGCGTCGGCGTAGTCGTGCATGAACCGCTCGTTGGCCTTGAGGCGCGAGGGCTTGAACAGCGGGTTGAGCAGCGAGCGCGCGGCGGTGTGCATGTCGCCGTCGTAGGACACCAGCAGCTCCATCGGATCGGTGCCGTGGACCGCCGCGACCTGGGCGGAAATGTCGTCCCCCTGCGGCTCGAACGCCAGCGGGGCAAGCGGATCGGGGTTGAGGATCGAGGAATAGTCGCGCGTGTTGAGGAGGACGTCGACGCCTTCCTGGAAGCCGGTGACGATCACCACGTCGCGGTGCTTCATCCGGTGGACCGGGCCGTCGGCGCGGATCTGCTCGAAGTAGTCGTAGGGATCGAGCAGGACCGACTTGTCGGTGAAATAGTCGCGTTCGGCCTGGAGCGGCGCGGTGGCCATGGCAAGATTCTCCCGTGACCGCCGGTGCGGCGATCTTCTGATACACAGTATTTCATATATTGGCGCGCGGCGCTGTCAATCGCGGTCGGGCGAGAACGGCACGGCGATGCGGCCGGTCGCCTGGCCCGCCGGGTCGAACGAGCGTTCCTCGATCGTGCCGTGGCCGTCCTCGCCGATCAGGACGACCGTGCTGCATCGCGTGCCGTAGGCCGGATTGCGGATGAACACCGAGGAGAAGGCGGCGTCCGGCCCCTCCTCGCCCGCGCCGGGGGTGAGCGGGTTCTCCGCGCGCAGGGCGGCGAACAGCGGCTCGACGTCGGCCGCCGCGCCTGCCAGCCAGGCGTTGAGCACGGCGCAGAGCTGGAGCGTCTTGGGCCAGGGGCGGGAGAAGGCGCCGTTCGACAGGCCGTGGACGCCGGGCGCCAGGTCGTGGCTTTCCGGCCGCGGGTGGTTGGTCAGGACCCGCGCTCCCGCGGCGTCGGCCAGGCAGAGGTTGAACGGGTTCATCGCCGCGATGTCGGGCAGCGGCTCCCCCTTGAGCCAGCCGGTAATGAGCCCGCCGCGCGAGGCGAGGCCGGGCCTGGGATAGCCCGGCACGCGGAAATTGGTGACGAGGGCGAAGCGCCCCGCGCTGGTCACGCCGAGCCAGGTGCCCCCGGCGCGCAGGTCGCGTCCGGCGATGATGCCCGAGCCGTCGTCCCAGGCGGCGAGCGGCGCGGCGGGGCGTTCGTGGAACTCGTCGCGGTTGCCGATGGCGACCAGCCGCCAGCGCGGATGCGCGGCCCAGGCGATGGCGGCTACGCACATGGCAGACGGCCCGCGCCCATCAGATCAGCCCCTTGGCCTTGAGGCTCACGTGCCCCTCGCGGCCGATGATGACGTGATCGTGGACGACGATCCCCAGCAGCCGCCCGGCCTCGGCGATGCGAGCGGTGATCTGGATGTCGGCGCGGCTCGGCTGGGGCGAGCCGGAGGGATGGTTGTGGACCAGGATCAGCGCCGTCGCGCCGAGGTCGAGCGCGCGGCGGATCACCTCGCGCGGGTGGATCGCCGCCTCGTCGATCGAGCCGTCGCCGACGTGCTCGTCGTGGATCAGCATGTTCTGCGCGTTGAGGTAGAGCACCCGGACCCGCTCGACCGTGAGGTGCGCCATGTCGATCGTCAGGTAGTCGATCAGCGCCTGCCACGAGCCGAGCACCGGCTGCTCGCGCACCGCCTCGCGCGCCAGGCGGCGGGCGGCGAGGGTGACGATGCGGATCGCCGCGGCGCTGGTCTCGCCCATGCCGGGGTGCCGGGCGAGGGCGGCGGGATCGGCGTTGAACACGCCTGGCAGCGAGCCGAAGCGCTTGAGCAGGCTGCGCGCCAGCGGCTTGACGTCGCGGCGCGGGATCGCGGTCATCAGCAGGTATTCGACGACCTCGTGATCGCCCAGCGCCTCGGCCCCGCCTTCGAGCAGGCGCTTGCGCAGGCGGGCGCGGTGGCCCGCCGCCTCGTTCCCCACGGGAGCCTGGGCGGCAGGCTGTTCAGGAAAGAGTTCGCTTGCCTCGGCCATATCCGTTCGCGGGAGCCCTCTTGCGGGGAACGCAGGTCAGGGCTGCTGCATTGCCTTTCCCGGGTGATCGACGCAAGTGAGAGGGGGAATGACGGCGGACCAGGCAGCGCTCCCGGACGAACCGGACGACACCGCCCCGCCGGGCCGGCGGCGGTGGCCGGTCGTGCTCGGCCTGGTCGTGCTGGTCCTGATCGGGGCGCTGGCCTGGGCCTGGTTCTCGCGCGAGCGGATCGCGGACAACTACCTCGGCGCGCAGTTCCGGGCGATGGGCCTGCCTGCGACCTACGAGATCGAGCGGGTCGGCCCGGTCCAGCAGGTGCTGCGCAACGTGGTCGTCGGCGATCCCCGGCATCCGGACCTGACGATCGAGCGGGCCGAGGCCTTGATCCGCTACCGCTTCGGTTTTCCGACCATCGGCCGGATCACCCTGATCCGCCCGCGCCTCTATGGCAGCTATCGCGGCGGGACCCTGAGCTTCGGCAGCCTCGACCGCGTGCTGTTCGCGCAGAAGCAGCCGCGCGAGCCGTTCCGCCTGCCCGACCTCGACGTGCGGATCGTCGACGGGCGCGGCCTGCTCGAGGCCGATTCGGGCGCGGTCGGGGTAAAGCTGGAGGGCGCGGGGCGCCTCCGCGGCGGCTTTTCCGGCACGCTCGCCGCGATCGCGCCCGAGGTGGCGGTCGCGGGCTGCCGTCTGACCCGCGCCAGCCTCTACGGCGCGCTCGGCGTCAGCGCGGAGAAGCCGCGGTTCAGCGGCCCGCTGCGGGTCGCGGGCGCGGTCTGCCCCGATGCCGTGCTGGAGCAGGCCGGACTGCGGATCGACGCCACGCTCGACCGCGCGCTGGACGGCGGCGAGGCGCGGTTCGCGCTCGATACCGGGCCGGGCACGGCGGCGGGCGTCGGCGCGGGCGGCCTCAAGGGCTCCGGCCGGCTCGCCTACCGCCGCAAGGCCCTGACCGCGCGTTATCAGCTCGCCGCCGACCGGCTCGCCGCCGCCTCGTTCGGCGCCAGGGTGCTGCGCGCCGAAGGCTCGGTCCGCTCGCAGGACGGGCTCCGGCGGCTGGAGCTGGACGGCAGCCTCGACGGCGAGGGACTGGCGCTCGGCAAGGGGCTCGACATGGCGTTGGCCGGGGCGCAGCGGTCGGCCGCCGACACCCTGGCCGCGCCGCTGCTCGGCCGGATGCGCGCCGCGCTGGAGCGTGAGACGCCCGGCAGCCGGATCGCCGCGACCTACCTGGCGCGGCTGACCGACGGCCGGGTTTCGCTCACCGTGCCCCAGGCCGCCCTGCGCGGCGGCAGCGGCCAGACCCTGCTTGCCGTCTCGCGCTTCCAGCTCCTCTCGGAAGGGGCGAGGACGCCCAGCCTTTCCGGCAACCTCGTCACCGGCGGCGAGGGTATGCCGCAGATCACCGGGCGGATGGAGCGGCCGGGCGGGGGCGAGGCCGTGCTACGGCTGGCCCTGGCCGAATATCGCGCGGGCGACGCGCGGCTCGCCGTCCCGCAGCTCGTCCTCGCCCAGGCGCCGGGCGGCGCGCTCGGCTTCGCCGGCCGGGCCGTGCTGAGCGGGCCGCTGCCCGGCGGCCGGGCCGAGAACCTCCAGGTGCCGATCGACGGCAACTGGTCGCGCGGCGGCGGGCTCGCGGTCTGGCGGCGCTGCGTGCCCGTGGCCTTCGACCGCCTGAGCCTGGCCAACCTGACGCTGGAGCGCCGCGGCGTGACCCTCTGCCCGCCGCCGGGCGCGCCGATCCTGCGGGCCGGCGCCGCCGGAACGCGGATCGCGGCCGGGACCGACCGGCTCGACCTCGCCGGACATCTCGGCGAGACGCCGATCCGCATCGCCAGCGGCCCGGTGGGCTTCGCCGCGCCGGGGACGCTGGCGGCGCGCGGGGTCGAGGTCGCACTCGGCCGCCCGGACGTGGCCAGCCGCTTCCGCCTGGCGAGCCTCACCGCGCAGATCGGCAAGGACGTCGCCGGGCGATTCGAGGGCACCGACATCCGCCTCGCCGCCGTGCCGCTCGACCTGCTCGGCGCGACCGGCTCCTGGCGCTATGCCGACGGTCGGCTGAGCATCGCCGACGGCGCGTTCCGCCTGCTCGACCGCCAGGCTCAGGCCCGGTTCAAGCCGCTCGCGGGGCAGGGCGGGACCCTGACCATGGTCGATAATGTGATCCAGGCCAATGCCTTGATGGCCGAACCTGCCAGCGGGCGGGAAGTCCTGCGGGTCGCCATCCGCCACGATCTCGGCAGCGGGAACGGGCAGGCGGACCTCTCCGTCGCGGACCTCGCCTTCGACGACAAGGTCCAGCCGGTCACGCTGACCGACCTCGCGCTCGGCGTCGTCGCCAATGTCCGCGGCTCTGTGCGCGGCGAGGGCACGATCGTCTGGACGCCGACGACGACCGCCAGCACCGGCCGCTTCACCACCGACGGGCTCGACTTCGCCGCCGCCTTCGGCCCGGCCAAGGGCGTCTCGGGCACGATCGTCTTCACCGACCTGCTCGGCATGGTCACTGCGCCCGACCAGCGCCTGCATATCGCCTCGATCAACCCCGGCATCGAGGCGACGGACGGCGAGATCCGCTACGAATTGCGGCCCAACTCGCAGCTTGCCGTGCTCGGCGGGCGCTGGCCGTTCCTCGACGGCGAGCTTCGGCTGGAGCCGACCTCGATGACCCTCGGGGTGGCCGAGGTGCGGCGCTACACGCTGCGGATGGAGGGGATCGACGCCGCCAGGTTCGTCGAGCGGCTGGAGGTGCCCAACATGAGCGCGACCGGCAAGTTCGACGGCGTCCTGCCGCTGGTCTTCGACCAGGACGGCGGGCGGATCGAGGGCGGCCAGCTCAATTCGCGGGCGCCCGGCGGCAACGTCTCCTACGTCGGCGCGCTGACCTACAAGGACCTCTCGCCGATGGCGAACTTCGCCTTCGACGCGCTGAAATCGCTGGATTACCGCGAGATGCGGATCGGCATGGACGGGGCGATCGCGGGCGAGATCGTCACCCGGGTCCGCTTCACCGGGGTCAAGCAGGGCACGACCGCGAAGCAGAACTTCCTGACCAGGCGGATCGCCAGCCTGCCGATCCAGTTCAACGTCAACCTGCGCGCGCCGTTCTACCAGCTCATCACCTCGTTCAAGAGCCTCTACGACCCGGCCTACGTCAAGGACCCGCGCGGGCTGGGCCTGCTCGACGCCCAGGGCCGGCCGGTCGCCCCCGCGCCGGCGAATCCTCCGTCGCCTGGGAATCCTCCATCGCCTGCGGCCCGGCCCGGCGACATTCAGCCTCCAGACAGCGAGAAACGTCCATGATCCCCCGTGAATTGACCGGAGCCGGTTCGGCTGCGACAAGCCTGCCGATGCAGGAGTTCGAGCAGCAGGGGCGGGGCCGGCCCGGCTGGCGCGCC
>CALLNA010000175.1 GCA_938005655.1 uncultured Novosphingobium sp. | reverse complement strand
CTTGGAGAGCGGGGGGCGCTCATAGGGCGGCTCGGGCTCGCGCCCGACCATGACCACGCGGCCGGTGAACCCGTTCTGGCGCAGGGCGATCGCGCACTGCGCGCCGCCGTGACCTGCCCCGACGATGACGACGTCTGCTTTGCTCATGACGGCTCGTTTGGCGAAATTACGGGAACCGTCAATGCTTGTGATGGCAATCGCCTGCATTGATCCCGGTCATTGGCCGAGCCCGGATCATTGCCCAAGCAGGGTCCGCGCCTGGGCGGCGATCCGCGCGAGCATGGCCGGCGTCACCTCGGGCGCGGCCTGGGCGCGGTCCAGCATGGCGCGGAACCGGGCGATCGCGGCGGCATGCTGCGCCAGCCAGGCCTCGACCAGGGCGAGCGGCTCCTCCTTGCGCCGCGCGTTGCGCTGGAGGAAGTCGAGCCGCATCTGCTGGAAATCGCGCGCCAGGCCCGCGACGAGCAGGCGCTCCCACGGGTCCGACGGGCTGAGCCGGTCGGCCGCGGCATGGGCCCAGTCGAGCGCCAGGGCCTGGCCGAGCCCGGTGAAGGCGCGGGTGGTGGAGATCGGGTCCTGCCCGGTCTCCCCGGCGAGGCGGGCGATGCCGATGACCCCGGACAGGTCGAACAGGCGGGCGACCGCCCCGGCCTCGCGGTCGGGCGCGCCGCCCTCGGTCAGCGCGCGGCGCAGGCGCAACGACTGAGCCAGGGCCTCGCCGGTCAGCAGGTTGTCGACCTTGGCGGTGATCCGGCCGACCGCCGGGCCCACGGCCGCGACCAGGGCGCTCGGCACCAGCGAGCCGCCGCCGGCGCGGAGCAGCCCGGCCATATGCGCGCGCAACGCCTCGGCCGCGCGGTGGAACAGCAGGACCCGGGCGGCCTCGCCCATCGGCGCCTCCTCGATCTGGGCCCAGATCGCGGCCATGCCGAACAGGCGCTCGGCCGCGACGAAGGCGGCGGCGACCTGGGCCAGGCCCATGCCCTCCTCCTCGGCCAGCTCGAAGGGGTTCAGCATGCCGAGCCGGTTGACCAGCCGGTTGGCGAGGACCGTCGCGACGATCTCGCGCCGCAGCCGGTGGCCCTCGATCTCGGTGCGGAACTTGCGCCGCATCGCGGCGGGGAAGGAGGCGACCAGGTCCGCGGTCAGGCCGGGATCGTCGGGCAGGGCGCTGTCCTCGATCGCGGCCTGCAAGGCGAGCTTGGCGCTGGACAGCAGCACGGCCAGCTCGGGCCGGGTCAGGCCGCGCCCCTCGGCGGCGCGGCGGGCCAGGCTGGCGCTGTCGGCCAGGCCCTCGGTCCTGCGGTCGAGCTGGCCGGTCTCCTCCAGCGCCTCGATCAGCCGCACCTGCGCGCCCATCGCGCGGGGGCTGCGCGATTCGGCGATCGACAGGGCGAGCGCCTGGAGCCGGTTGTCCTCCAGCACCAGCGCGGCGACCTCGTCGGTCATCGCGCCGAGCAGCTTGATCCGGCCCGGCTCGGTGAGCCGCCCGGCGCGCCTGGCGGCGGCCAGCGCGATCTTGATGTTGACCTCGTGGTCCGAGCAGTCGACCCCGGCCGAATTGTCGATGAAGTCGGTGTCGATCCGGCCGCCGGCCCCGCCGCTGCCGACCAGGGCGAACTCGATCCGCCCGGCCTGGGTGCAGCCGAGGTTGGCGCCCTCGCCCACCACCCGGGCGCGGACCGCCGCGCCGTCGACCCGCACCGCGTCGTTGGCGGGATCGCCCACCGCGGCGTCGTTCTCGGCCGAAGCCTTGAGGTAGGTGCCGATCCCGCCGAACCACAGCAGATCGACCGGCGCGGTCAGGATCGCCGAGATCAGCGTGTCGGGATCGGCCGAGGCGGCCTCGATCCCCAGCGCGGCGCGGACCTCGGGGCTGAGCGGAATGTCCTTCTGGCTGCGCGGGAAGACCCCGCCGCCCTTGGAGATCAGCCCGGCGTCGTAGTCCGCCCAGCTCGACCGCGGCAAGGCGAACAGCCGCGCGCGCTCGGCCCAGCTCCGCGCCGGATCGGGATCGGGGTCGAGGAAGATATGCCGGTGGTCGAAGGCCGCCACCAGCTTGATCGCTTGCGACAGCAGCATCCCGTTGCCGAAGACGTCGCCCGACATGTCGCCGCAGCCGACGACGCGCACCGGCTCGGCCTGGACATCGACGCCGAGCTCCAGGAAGTGCCGCCGCACCGAGAGCCAGGCCCCGCGCGCGGTGATGCCCATCGCCTTGTGGTCGTAGCCCTTCGAGCCGCCGCTGGCGAAGGCGTCGTCGAGCCAGAAGTCGAACTCCGCGGCGATGGCGTTGGCGGTGTCGGAGAAGGTCGCCGTGCCCTTGTCGGCGGCGACGACGAAATAGGGATCGTCGCCGTCGCGCACGACCATGCCTGCCGGATGGACGACCTTGCCGCCGACGAGGTTGTCGGTCAGCGAAAGCAGGGCGCGGACGAAGACCTGGTAGCTCGCCTTGCCTTCGGCCAGCCAGCCCTCGCGGTCGGCGGCGGGGTTGGGAAGCTGCTTGGGATAGAACCCGCCCTTGGCCCCGGTCGGCACGATCACCGCGTTCTTGACCCGCTGGGCCTTCATCAGGCCAAGCACCTCGGTGCGGTAGTCGTCGCGCCGGTCGGACCAGCGCAGGCCGCCGCGCGCGACCGGGCCGGCGCGCAGGTGGACGCCCTCGACCCGGCGCGAATAGACGAAGATCTCGCGCCACGGCACCGGCTTCGGCAGGCCCGGGACCAGGCTCGGATCGAGCTTGAAGGCCAGGGCCTCGCGGCCCGCCGGGGTGAACACGTTGGTCCGCACGATCGCCTCGATCACCGCGCGGAAGCGGCGCAGCATCCGGTCGTCGTTGATCGCCGCGACCCCGGCCAGGCCCTCGTGGATGCGCATCGCAGCCTCGTCCTCCGCCTTGCTGCGGTCGCCCGCGAAGCGTGGATCGTGGCGGGCGAGGAACAGGTCGAGGATGGCGCGGGTGACGGCGGGCGCGCGCTCCAGCGCGTCGACCGCCGTGGCGATGGCGAAGGTCAGCCCGGTCTGGCGCAGGTAGCGGAAGCAGGCGCGCAGGCCGTTGGCCTCGTCGGGGGCGAGGGCATTGGCGACGATCAGGCGGTTGAAGGCGTCGTCCTCGGCCTGGCCCTCGATCACCGCGGCCAGCGCGGCCTCGATCGTCGCGGCGCGGGCCAGGACCTCGGCCCCGGCCGGCGGCACCAGGCGGAAGTCGTGGATCGCGCCGAGGCCGCTCTCCCCGAGCAGGGTCGAGACCTCCTCGACCACCTTGAAGCCGAAGTTCTCCAGCGCCGGCACCGCGTCCGACAGGGTCAGCGTCCCGTTGCGGCGGTAGAGCTTGATCCGCACCTCGCCGTCCGGATCGCCCGGCAGCGCGTATAGGCGCGCCCCGCCCTCGCCGTGGAGCCGGATGATGTCGCGCGCCGCCTCGGCTGGGCCGTAGGCGCTGCGGTAGCCCTGGGGGAAGGCCTCGGCATAGCGCAGGGCGATCGCCGCGGCGCGGCCCTCGGGCATGGAGGCGCGCAGCTCGCTCTCGACCGCGTCGGCCCAGCCGCGGACCAGCAGGGTGAGCCGGTCGTCGAGATCGGCCTCCTCCGGCGTCTCCCGGCACGAGGCGATGTCGAGCGAGAAGCGCATCAGGGCGAGGGCGTTGCCCTCCACCGCCAGGCTCCAGTCGAGCACCGGGGTCCCGGTCGCCTCCTCCAGCATGGCCATGACCTGGTGGCGCACCCCGCTGGAGATCGTGTCGCGCGGCACCCAGACGAAGGCGAAGAGGTGGCGCTGCAAGGCCGAGCAGACCAGCACGACCTTGGGGCGGGGACGGTCGACCAGGCTCATCATCGCGGTCGCGACGCGGGCGAGGTCGGCGGGCGAGAAGCCGATCAGCAGGTCGTGCGGCAGGCTGGTCAGGGCATGGGTCAGCGCCTTGCCGGCATGGCCCCTGGGATCGAAGCCGAGCTGCTTCATCAGGGCGGCGAGCTGGACGCGCATCCGCGGCACCCGGTCGGGTGGGGTGGCGAGCGCGGCGCTGGTCCAGATCCCGGCATGGACCGAGAGCGCGGAGACGCGCCCGCGCGCCACGACCGGCAGGATGAACAGGTCGAGCGGGACGCGGCGGTGGACCGGCGAGACCAGGTTCGACTTGACGATCAGCGGCGCCCGGTTGCCGGGGGCGGCGAACCAGTCGAAGGCCAGGGCATAGCTTTCGGGCGAGAGCAGCGCGCCGCCCTCGCGGCAGAGGCCCAGCGGCTCGTCCAGCCTGCCGTCGCGGCGCCGCACGACATGGCCGAGCTGGGTCAGCGCCCCGTCCTTGAACCAGCGGAGCAGCTCGGCGCTTTCCGGATCGGCCCCGGCCAGCGCCTCTCCGTCCGCCGCCATCGCCGCCTGCATCCGCGGCCAGTCGGCCACGGCCACGCGCACCGCAGCGAGCGCCGCGTCGAGGTCTTCGAGCAGGGCGCGGCGGGTGCGGGCATCGGCGCGCGGGACCTCGAGGTAGATCAGCGATTCGGGCGTGCCCGTCCTGTCGATCCCGGTGAGCCGTCCGGCCTTGTCGCGCAGGACCGACACGACCGGATGGACCAGCCGGTCGATCGCCAGGCCATGGGCGGCGAAGACCCCGGCAAGCGAATCGACGAGGAACGGCATGTCGTCGTTGATCACGGCGAAGCGGGTGAAGCGGCGCTCGCCGCCGGAGACGGTCTCGTGGGCCATGGCGGTCTCGCCCGGCTGGCGGCGCTGCGCGGCCTTCATCACCAGCGCCGTCGCGGCCGCCAGCTCGGCGCGGGCGAAGCGGGTCTCGCCGGGGAGCACGCCCGCTTGCAGCCGCTTGGCGATGGTGGCGTCCGCCTTGGTCATGCCCCCGGTCCTCCTGTCCATATGTCCCTAACGCATGGCGTCCGCGATCAGTTGCAGCGAGCGCCGCCGCGCCGCCGGGTCCCAGGTGGCGCCGGCGACGATGATCTCGTCCGCCTGTGTCCGTTCGATGAAAGCCGTAATCGCATCGCGCACCGTCGCGGGCGAGCCGACCGCGCGGGCCTGGTCCATATGCCGGAGCATGGCCAGCGCCTCGGCCGGCAGGCTCTCGCGATAGTCGGCGAGGGGCGGCTTCATCCGCCCCGGCGTGCCGGTCCGCAGCGCGACGAAGCTCTGGTCGAGCGAGGAGGAGAGGTAGCGCGCCTCCGCGTCGGTATCGGCGCAGATCACGGTCATCGCGGCCATGACATGCGGCCGGTCCAGCTCCTCGGACGGCTCGAAGCGCTCGCGATAGAGCTTGAGCGCGGCGTCGAGCTGGGCCGGGGCGAAGTGCGAGGCGAAGGCATAGGGCAGGCCCAGCATCGCCGCGAGTTGGGCGCCGAACAGGCTCGATCCGAGAATCCACAGCTCGACCTCGGCCCCCGTCCCCGGCGTCGCCGCCACGGGCAGCGGCGGATAGCCGCGCAGGCGCGCCTGGAGCTCGACCACGTCCTTGGGGAAATCGTTGGCCGCCTGCATCAGGTCCTTACGCAGGGCCTGGGCGATCCGCCCGTCCGCCCCCGGCGCGCGGCCGAGCCCGAGGTCGATCCGGCCGGGGAACAGCGCCTCCAGCGTGCCGAACTGCTCGGCGATGACGAAGGGGTTGTGGTTGGGCAGCATGATCCCGCCCGCGCCGATGCGGATCGTGCGGGTGGCCTGGCCGATGTGGGCGAGCACGACCGAGGTCGCCCCGCCGGCGATCCCCTCCATGCCGTGGTGCTCGGCCACCCAGAAGCGCTTGTAGCCTGCCGCCTCGGCGGCCTGCGCGGCCTGCGCCGCCTCGGCCAGGGCCTCGCCCACGCTCCCGCCCTCGCGCACCGGAACCAGGTCGAGGACGGAGAGCGGGATCATCTGCCGGATGTCGCGGACTGCGGAGCCGGTTGCGCGGCGGCTGCCGGAGCCGGGGCCGGGGCCGGGGCCGGGTTTACGCCGAGCTGCGCGAGGTAGTCCTTGGCCGTCTTCGCCGCATCGCTGTCGGGCGCGGCGGCGACGACCGATTCCCACGACTTGCGCGCCGCCGCGTCGCGGCCGGAAAGCACGGCGATCACCCCGGCTTCGAGGCCGATCGCGGGATCGACCGGATCGAGCTGCGCGGCCTGCTCGATCTGGGCCTGGGCTTCGGCCAGCTTGCCCTCACGACGCGAGAGCGTGGCCGAGAGCAGCCAGGCCTCCGGGTTCTTGGCCGTGGCGGTGCGCGCCTCGGCCAGGGCCTCGCCCGCCTCGCCCTCGCGCTTCAGGGCGACGAGCGCGCGGCTGCAGTCGACCGCGATCTCGCCGCCGAGCTGGGTGTCGCCGGCGGCGAGCGCATCGGCATGGGCCTGGTCGAGCGCGGTCAGCGCCCGCGCCGATTCGCCCTGGGCCAGGGCCATGGTCCCGGCCATCGCCCCGAGCTGGGCGCGCAGGCGGTGGTCGGTGGCGGCCGCGAGGTCGCGCCCGGCGAGGAAGGCGGTCTCGGCCTCGTCGAAGTGGTCGAGCGCGGCGTGGGCGCTGCCGAGGCAGAACTGCGCCGGGGCGGCGGCCGTGCCCTTGGTCTGCTGCACCCAGGCTTCAGCCATGTCGACCGCGCCCGGCGGATCGCTGTGCACCGCGCTCATGCATTCCTCGAGCGGGATGCGCGCCTTGGGCACGTCGGGCGCCGGAGCGGCGGCCGCAGCGGGGTGGCGCGGCTTGCGGTCCTCCAGCCCGGTCGGAAGGTTCAGCGGAGGCGCGGCGCCGACCTGGCCGAGCAGCGCGAGCGAGAGGAGGAAGGACATCGGCGGCGACTCCGGAAGTTCAGCCCGTCGGCAGCGCGGCGACGGCGCGCAGCAGCAGGGCGATGTCCGCCTCGCGGCTGAGGCGGTGGTCGCCGTCCTTGATCAGCGCGACCTGCACGTCCGCTGAACGCAGCGCCGCGGCGAGGCGGATCGAGACGTCCCACGGCACGTCGGCATCGGCCTGGCCGTGGAGCAGGCGGACCGGGCAGCCGATCGCAATCTCGCCGCCGAGCAGCCGGTTGGCCTCGCCGTCCGCCCAGAAGGCGGCGTGGGTCGGCGTCGGCTCGGGACCGTAGGGATTGTCCTCGAGGATCGTCTCGCCTTGCGCCAGCGCCTGCTTCTGCGCGGCGGTGAAGCCCCAGTCGGTGAAGTCGGGCGCGGCGGCCACGCCGATCAGGCCCGCCAGCCGCCGGGGGTCCTGGGCGCCGAGCGCCAGCCCGACCAGCAGCATCAGCCACCCGCCCATCGACGAGCCGACCAGCACCACCGGCCCGGTAAGCTGCGCCTGGATCAGCGCCAGCACCTCGTCCCGCCAGCGCGACAGCGTGCCCTGGGCGAAGTCCCCCGAACTCTCGCCGCAGCCCGAATAGTCGAGCAACAGGCAGGCCCGCCCGTTGGCCGCCGCCCAGCCGAACAGCGCCTGCGCCTTCCCGCCCGCCATGTCCGACTTGTAGCCCGACAGGAACACCAGCGCCGGCCCCGCGCCGGGCGTATGGCGAAAGGCAATGCGGCGCCCATCGGGCAGAGCGTGGAACTGGGTGTCGGGCATACCCTGTCATTGCCCGAGATAAGGCGAGTCAGTCACGCACGAATATCGCCTCGATCGTCATTCCGAAAACATCCGCGATCCGAAATGCCAGCGGCAGCGAGGGATCGTACTTGCCGGTCTCGATGGCGTTCACGCTTTGGCGACTGACTCCGAGCCGTTCGGCGAGGTCCTGCTGACTCCAGTCGCGCTCGGCGCGCAAGACCTTGAGGCGATTGTTCACGCACGCTACCGCACGATCGGCGCAGCGATGCCGAACGAGGCCAACCATAGTACGCCGATCCATCTCGGACCCGTCGCAACGACACGATAAACTTCGAGGAACTGCCAGACAGTCGTGACCGCCAGTGTCAGCGCCGTTGCGAACAAAATCTGGCGGATGAACAACAGCCGTTGGTATTCATCGTCGCATTCCTCGACCAGCCGGAAGATCGTCCAGAACACCCCGCAAATCGCGGCGGCGTTGGCGAAAGCCAAAAACACGCGCACGCCGACTGGAACCCCGGCCACCGCTGCCAGCAGTCCGCCGATCAGCAGAAGGGCATAGGCTGTCAGGCAGACGCCCAGCCTGAAGAAGTATCGCCGCATATATCGAGGGAATGTCATGGCAAGGACCCTTCACGATTAGTCAAGCAAGGTTGACATATTTTATCATCCCGTCAAGTATCCTTTACATGGCACCCGCTTGAGGCCCGCCGCGCCGCCCGCTAAGGGCTCCGACCATGTCAGAGATGTTCAAGATCAGCCTGCCCGACGGTTCCGTGCGCGAGATGCCGCAGGGGTCGACTCCTGCCGACGTGGCCGCGGCGATCGGGCCGGGCCTGGCCAAGGCCGCGCTCGCGGCGCGGATCGACGGGGAGCTGGTCGATCTCACCCGGCCCTTCGCGGGCGACGCCAGCCTCGCTCTGGTCACGTCGCGCGACGAGGCCGAGGCGCTGGACCTCGCCCGGCACGACTACGCCCACGTCCTGGCCGAGGCGGTGCAGGCGCTGTTCCCGGGGACGCAGATCACTTTCGGGCCCTCGACCGACGATGGGTTCTACTACGACTTCGCGCCGCCCAAAATTAATGGCAAGGAGCGGCCCTTCACCGACGAGGACCTGCCGGCGATCGAGGCGGAGATGCGGCGGATCATCGCCGCCGACAAGCCGCTGACCCGCGAGGTGGTCGAGCGTGACGCGCTGATCGCCCAATGGCGCGCGGCGGGCGAGACCTTCAAGGCCGAATGGGCCGCCGAGCTGCCCGCGGGCGAGGAGCTGACGGTCTATCACTCCGGTTCCGACTGGTACGACATGTGCCGCGGGCCGCACCTGCCCTCGACCGGCAAGCTCGATCCGACCGCCTTCAAGCTGACCCGCGTCTCGGGCGCCTATTGGCGCGGCGACCAGAAGAACGCGATGCTGAGCCGCATCTACGGCACCGGCTGGCTCAACAAGAAGCAGCTCGACGCCCACCTCCACCGGATGGAGGAGGCGGCCAAGCGCGACCACCGCAAGCTCGGGCAGGAGATGGACCTGTTCCACCTCCAGCAGGAGGCGCACGGCTCGGTCTTCTGGCACCCCAAGGGCTACATGGTCTGGCGCGAGCTGGAGGCCTACATGCGCCGCGCGATCGACGCCGCCGGCTACAAGGAGGTCAAGACCCCGCAGGTGATGGACGCCCGCCAGTGGGAGCAGTCCGGCCACTGGGGCAAGTACCGCGAGAACATGTTCGTCATCCCCGACGAGGTGCCCAACGTCGACGACGATGGCCCGATCGTCTCGCACGACGCCGACTGGATGGCGCTCAAGCCGATGAACTGCCCGGCGCACATCCTGATCTTCAAGCAGGGGATCAAAAGCTACCGCGACCTGCCCCTGCGCATCTACGAGAATGGCTGCTGCCACCGCAACGAGCCGCACGGCGCGCTCCACGGGCTGATGCGGGTGCGCCAGTTCACCCAGGACGACGCGCACATCTTCTGCCGCGAGGACCAGATCGTCGAGGA
>CALLNA010000174.1 GCA_938005655.1 uncultured Novosphingobium sp. | reverse complement strand
CCCGCCATGGCGCGGGAATCGCCGGACTGCCTCAGCGATGAGGCGATTGACCGGGCCGTGGGCGCGGCGGTGCGGTCGGGCGCGGCCACCATCGATATGCGGGCCTTGCCCGACCTTCCGCTCTGTTCCGGCCTGACGCCGGCGCAGCAGGTCCAGCGCATCCGCGCGGCGGCCTTTCCGGAAGACGCCGCCCGCGCCGAGGCCGAGCGCCAGGAGAGGATCGCGCGGGAGGCCGCCGAAGCACAGGCCTTCGAAGATCGGATCAGTGCGGCGAAGGTTAAGGCCGCGCCCGCGCCGGCCGACGATGCCGTCCAGCCGCTGTTGGCGCGGCCGGTGGAGCAGTTCCGACCCTTCCCGGCCCCGGCCGGCAGGCCCCGCCCTGCCCGCCAGCAGGCGCGCGCGGCGTCGGCGGCTCCAGCTCGGGCGCGGCGCCCACCTTTGGGGTTTTTCCCCGTTTGGGGAAAAACCTCTCGGAAGTGATCGTCAACCGGATGGCCCGCTCGCGCGGCGGGCTATTCACGGATGCGACGGGGCGAGCCGGGCTATTCGGCCAACCTCGACCGCGACGGCGACGGGATCGCCTGCGAGTAACTCACCGGCACCGCCCCGCGCGGCCGTCGATATCCCAGCGCTGGACATACTCGGCCTGCCCCGCGCGGAGCTGGGCGCAGGAGAGGCTGACCTTGCCCGCCCAGGCGAAGGCCAGGGTGCGGCCGTAGATGTCCTCGCCATGGCGCTCCAGGCGGATCGGCCGGCCGCGCACCAGGCGCTGGAGCGCATCCTTGCTGGCCCAGGGATCGCCCTCCGCGCAGCGCCGGCCGCGACGGCAGTGGCCCGGCAACTCCGGCGCGTCGATACCGATCAGGCGTACCCTTTCCGCCCCGCAACGCAGGGTGTCGCCATCGGTGGCAGTGCAGGAAAGAAGCGCGCTGGCGGCAAGGATCGATAGCAACGGCATGGGCCGCTAATCGGCCAGATCGCGCGCCAGCGCCATTTCCAAATGCATCCGATTTGGAAGCTTACCCCGCCGCCTCCATCTCGATCTGGCTGACGAAGCCGCCGTCCGCGTCCATGCGGTGCTCGACCTTGGCGATGCGCCAGGCCTTGGCGTCGACCTCGTCCTTGTAGCCCTTGGCCGTGGCCTTCGCGCCGGCCGAGGCCGTGGCGTCGCCATAGGCGAGGTCGAGCTGGAACGAGGCGGCGGCGCGCTTGAGGCGCTTGGCCTCGGACCCGGCGGCGGCCTTGGCGTCGCCCTCGCTGGCGTAGACCCGCTTCAGCCGGCGGCGCTTGCCGCCGCCCTGCTGGACCTTCCGGCGCTTGCCCGTGGCGGGATCGTGCCACTGGGCCTCGGCCCCGTCCTGGCCGTTCTCGCGGCTCGCGCGGCGATAGGAATAGCGGTCGCCGTCGCGACGGGTCAGCGCGATGGTGGGGATCGCCTTGCCGGTGGCGGTGGTGTTGGCGTCGATCGGGGCGAGGATCAGCGCGCCGTCCTTCGTCGTGGCCACCGCGTCGTAGCGCCGGCCGAGGTCGCGCAGCAGCTCCATATCGGACTTGTTGTGCTGCTCGGCCGCCTTGACCGGCTTGCCCGAGAGGTCGGGATGACACCGCGCGGCCAGGCCGTGCTCGCCCGCGATCTTGCCCAGGATGCCGCCCAGGGTCTGGTCCTTCCAGATCCGCGTCTTGCGGGTGCGGAAGCTCTCCTTGAAGTCGGCGGAGCGGCCGGTGATCGTCACCGTATCGGGCGGGCCGGACCAGGACACCTCGTCCACCTTGAAGCTGCCCTTGTCGACCAGGCCGACCTTGACGCCCGTGCCGCGCGCCCAGCCCAGTTGCACCTTCAGCCTCGCGCCCTCGGGCGGCAGGGCCAGCTTGCCGTCGTGATCGTGGAGCACGATCTCGAACTCGTCGGCGCTTTCCCCGCGCGTCTCGGTCAGGCGCAGGCTGAGCAGCCGGGGCGAGAGCTTGTCGGTCAGGTCCTTCCCGTCGAGCGTCCCCTTCCAGTCGGCGAAGGGCAGGACGAAGGCCGCATCGCCCTTCGCGGGGAGCGGGTCAGTCGGCACGGGACAGCTCGATGGTGAAGCCGATGACGCGGGCCTTGCCGTTGTCGATGATCGCGCCGTGCTGCTCGCTGAGCCGGTCGATGGTGAAAGCGCCGAACAGGGTGCCGGTGCCGTCGGCGAGCTGGTAGGCGTCGCCGTCGTCGGCCATCTGGGCGAGGGTCTCGATCGCGGAGTAGGACCCGGCCAGCTCGGGCACCAGGGTTCCCCGCAGCACGATCTTGTCCTCGCCCGGGCCGAGGAACTGCCCGGCCGGGCGCGCGCCGAAGCGCGGGGTGCGGGCATGGCGCCAGTCGCGATCACGGTCGAGCTGGTCGAACAGCGCGCTGTCGGTGGAGAAGACGAACATGCCGAGGGCCGCGAGCATCAGAAATCGTCCCGGTAAGAGGAAAGCCGCCCGCGCCGGACCTCCTCGGCCAATTCGCGCTTGATCCGCTGGACCAGGGCGTCGGCGTTTTCGCCCGGTTGTTGGTTGACCGTGATGTGGAACACGACCGGCGCGCCGCCCCCCGCGGATCGCGCCGCCTTCGGCGCGAGCGGGGCGAGGCCGGCGGGCGATGCGACCGGGCGCAGATCCGGCAAGCCGCCGCTCGCCGCGCCGGCCGCGACGGGCCCGAGGCCGAGCGCCCCGGTCGCCGCGACCCCGCTGGCCAGGCGTCCGGCGGCGCGCAGCGGGCTCCCCGCGCCGCGATCGAGCCCAAGCGCCAGCCCCTGGGTCATGTAGCCGCCCATCGCCATGAACAGGCGCGACGGGCTCTTGATGCCGAAGAAGTTCTTGAAGGCGGTGATGCCGGCGCGGGCGATAGCGACCAGCTTGTTCGCCAGCAGCACGGGATTGAGCGCCGCCAGCAGCCCGCTCATCATCATGCCGCCGAGCGAGGTCAGCCACCCCGGCAGGCCGGAGAGCGCGCCCTTGACCATGGCCACGCCGGAATCGAACTTGCCCTTCACCGTGGTCCAGGCCGCGCCGATCATGGCCATGCCGGCGCTGAAGGCGGCCTTGATCTTGTCCCAGTTGCGATAGACCAGATAGGCGACGACGCCGATCGCCACGCCGATCGCGACGATGGCCAGGATCATCGGATTGGCAAGCATCATCATGCCGGCGCGCATCAATCCCTGGCCGAGGAAGATCGCGGCGGTGCGGAGGACGCCGAAGGCCCGCGCCGCGCCCGTGACGATGGGGCCGATCGCGCCGATCGCGCGGAGCTTCGAATACCAGCCCCAGACCGTCGCGATCGGGCCGAGGATCGAGCCGAGCGCATATTGCAGCGCGCCGAAGCCGATCCTGGCCGCGACCAGGCCGCCCGCGATCGAGACCAGGGTGCTGGCCGCCTTGGGGTTGGCCTGCGCCCAGCGGCCGACCGCGCCGGCAAGGTTGTTGACGTGGCCGAGGAAGGTGGTGGCGACCGGCAGCAGCGTGGTGCCCAGGGTGATCGCGAGCTGCGACAGCGAGCCCTTGAACGACGCCCAGGCGACGCTCGCATCGCGTGCCTCGCGCTGGCTGAAGGCGCGCGCGACCGTGCCGCCGCCCTGCCCGACCTGGTCGCGAATCTGGCGATAGTCGTCGAGGTTCTGGATCAGGGTCCGCAGCGCGGCCTGGGCCTGCATGTCCTCGAAGGCGAAGCCGAGCTTGGACAGGTCGCCGCCGGTGGCTTTCTTCGTCAGCTCGGCGATGGCTTCCAGCGGCGTCTTGCCCTGGGCGTAGGCCTGTTTCAGCGCGGCGGGCAGGTCGACCCCGAAGTTCTTCTTGAACGCGCGGATCGTCGCCGGGGCCTGGATCTTGGTCAGCAGGTTCTGGACGTTGTTGGCGGCCTGGTCGGCATCGCCGGCCCCGCGCCGGGCGATCTGCAAGGCGGCGGCCAGATCGGCCACGGCCGGCGTCCCCTTCTGCCCCAGCGCCTGCATCTGCGCGGTCAGGGTGGGGAACCAGCGCGCCATGTCCTTCACTTCGAACGCGCCGGCATTGCCCGAGGCGGCCATGATGTCGAGCGCGGCGGCGGTCTGCGAGATCGGCACCTTCAGGTTGTTGAGATTGGCGAAGGCGGCGTTGGCCCCGTCCGCCAGGTCGACCTTGAAGGCGGTGCCGAGCTGGCCGATCGGACCGATCATCTGCACCGCCTTGCGCGGATCGAGGCCGAGCCCGGCGAGCACATCGACGCCCGAGCGCATGTCCTCTGGCAACTGGTGGAGCCTTTGCGAGAGCAGCAGGATGGTGTTGCCCATCCGGTCGGTCTCGGCGTTGGTCAGCTCCGCCTTCTGCTGGATGTCGACCATGCCGCTGGAGAAATCCATCGCGGCCTTGGTCGCGAGGATGAAGGGCGCCGCCATTCCCGCGCCGACCATGACGTTCTGCGCGCCGCTGGACTTGAGCTGCTCGCCGCGCGCGGTGATCCGGGCGGTGCGGCCGTCGATCGCGTTGAAGCGTTTTTGCCGCTCGATCTGGCGGTTGACGCCCTCGATCGCCTGCTCGAGCTGGCGCTGGCGGTCGATCAGGCCGGTGACATTGCCGCCGGACTTCCCCAGTTCGGCCTCGATGCCGCGCAGCTCGCCCTTCAGGTCGCGCGCGGTGCGGTTCAACCCGCGCAGCGCCTGGTCGCCGGTCTTGCCCAGACCGATCAGGTTCTTGAGGTGCCCGCCGAGATCGCCGACGCCGCTGAACCGCACCACCAGGTTGAGGGCATTGCTCATTTGTCAGCCCGGTTGACGCGGTTCCAGCGCTCGATCGCCCGGCCGCGCCAGGCGAGCAGGTCATGCAGATCCAGCTCGGTCAGCTCCGACAGCGGCCAATGGAAGATCAGGGCGATGTCGGCCATCAGTTCTTCGACTGTTCGCCCCCGAACATCGCCGCCACCTGCGCCTTCATCGCCGGGGTCATAAAAAAACCCTTCACTGTGCCGGCGATCTCGCCCAGGTCCTCGGTGGATAGCGCCGCCGCTTCCGGATCGGTGATGAACGGATCGGAGATGCGCGGCAGCAAGGTAAGCACCGCGTTGATGTCACTGGTGAACAGCGCCTCGACCGTCAGCCCGCGCATTTCGCCCGCCTTTGGCTTACGCAAGGTCAGATGGGTGATCGGGCCGGTATCGCGATGGAGGGGTTCGACCAGCGTGATCTTGATGTGGCTGGTCTTGCCGGACGCATCGCTGGCCTGGGCGGAAGCAGGGGCCTCCACCTTTGCGGGCGCGGGGGCTTCGGCCGGGGCGGGCGTTGCGGAGTTCATGCGGGCTTCCTTGGCGCGGGCGGGAGGGTCTTCACCCCGGCGCGCCCGCTAGTTCGCCGGGGTGAAGCTGGTGAGCCGGATCAGTTGCCGAGGGCGGCGCGGATCTCGGCGTAGCGGTCGATGCCGAAGACGATGAAGACGGCGTTGAGGAGGTCGATTTCGAACCACACCTGGCCGTCGACGCTGAGCTTGTAATAGGAGCAGGCCATCTTCGACTTGTGCTCGGTATCGTCGCCGGGCTTCTGGTTGCCGAAGTCCAGTTCCGAATAGCGGCCGCGGCAAATGACCTCGGCGGCCTGCACCGCACCCGTGCCGTCTTCCTGGTAGGCGCCGTTGTGGCGCAGCAGCACGGCATCGTGACGGGTCGCGCCGAACTGACGGATCGCGCTGCTCATCAGGCCGCCCAGGGCGAACTCGACCTCGATCTTGTCCAGGCCATTATCGATCATGATCGGGCCGAGCATCCCGCCGCCGCGCCATTCCTCCATCTTCAGCACCAGCTTGGGAATAGTGACCTCCCCGACGATGCCGATATGCGTCTGGCCGTCGAGGTAGAGGTTATGGTTCTTGAGCTTGGAGGGCATGCCCATGGTCGGTGCTCCGGTCGGGATGGAAGGTCAGGGAAGGCGCGCGGCGGCGGATCAGGCCGCGAGCTTGCTGAAATCGGCGTAGTAGCGGTCGGTCAGGCGCTGGTTCAGCGTCAGGCCTTCCAGCGGGGCGGTGGGGGTGAAGTCGTAGTCGATCACCAGCTTACCGGCGGCGAGCGCTTCCTTCGGGTTGAGCGCGGGATCGAACCAGGCTCGGGCATCGATGATCCGGCCCTGCGATTTGAGCAGGCGGAAATGGGCGTTGATCGTTTCCAGGATGTCGCGGATCAGGCCCTCGGTAAGGCGTTTGTCGATCGCCCACATCAATCCATCGGCGATGCCGTCCTGCAACACCTGCGAGGTGCGCACCGCGCTTTCGAAGGACCAGCCCGGTTCGCTGGAGCAGGTGCGGTTGCCCCAGAAGCGGAAGCCGTTGGCGCGGATCAGGGTGGTGACGTTGAGGTCGTTGAGGAACTGGGCGTCGGTGCTTTCATCCTGGATATCGAAATAGACGTCCTTCGAAATGCCGGTGACGCCCGCTACCGGCACGTTGGACAGGGTCTTGTTCCAGCCCTGCTCCTCATCGATCTGGGCGCGCAGGCCCAGCCCGCGGGCGACTGCATCGCCGGCGAAACCGCCGGTGAAGTTGGGCCAGATCAGCATCAGCTCGCGGTCGCCGAAGTTCTCGGCATAGTCGGCCACGTCGGCAAGCGCGGCGGCCTGGACTTGGGCGTAGGCCATGCCGCGCAGTTTCTTCGCGACGGGGACCAGCGCAGTGGTGGTGGCCAGGCTGTCAAGGCCCGGCGCGCCGAGGATGCGCGGCTTGACCCCGGTGCGCGCCTGAGAGGTAAGCAAGGCCTGGACGCCTTCGATCACGGCGGCTTCCTGCTCCTCGGCATCGGGGATGACGGGCATTCGTTTCACCACCACGATCGGGCTGGTCTGCTCGGCGATAGCTTCCATCGTGGCCTTGAGCGTGCCGGTGGTGCCGGCCTTGGCTGCGGCGGCGCGGACATCGGTGACGAGGGTCACTTCGTCGAGCGGAAAGGCGTCGTTCAGCGCGCTGGTGGCCGCGCCGGTTTCCGCGCCTGCCGTGCAGACCACGCCGATCACGGCGGTCGCGACGGCGGCGATCGAGCGGGTGCCTTCGACGAGGACGTTGGTCTTGATGCCGTGCATGGAGGGTCCTTTCAGCGGATCGGGATAGTCAGCCGGGTCAGGCTGTTGGGCTGGGGGGTGTCGGTGCGCTGGCCGATCACGGTGAGGACGGCGGTGCCGGCGGCGAACTCTCCGTCGAGCAGGATCCTGCTGACGGCGATGCGCGGCTCCCACCGGGCGATGGCCATGGCCACGGCCATGATGCACAGCAGCTGGGTCGCGCCGTTCAGCGGCCGGTCGACCAGCTCGAACAGCAGCGAGCCGTAATCGCGGCGCATGGGGCGGGCGCCGAGCGGGGTGGTGACGATGTCCCAGATCGACTGCGCGAGGTGGGCATCGCCGGAAAGCTGCGCGCCGGTCTGGCGGTCCATGCCGATCACTGCGGCGCCCCCGTGCTGGCGCCGCCGGCCTGGACGCCGCCGTGGGTGTGGCTCTTGAGGCTGATGCCGTCCGCGACCGCGTCTTCGCTGGCGGTGATCGTGCCGGTCACGTCCACGTCGCCCTCGATCGCCAGGCCGTCCGGGGCGACGATCCTCATCTTGCCGGCGAGTTCGAGGACCAGTTCCCCGGCCTCGGCATCGTAGGACAGCTTCGATCCGTCCTCGAACGCGATCAGGTCGATGGGATCGGCGGAAGGGGCGGGGAAATCGTCGCCGACCAGGCCGCACAGGACCACGGCCGCGCCGATCTCTCCGCCGGGGCAGAGCAGCAGGACCTGCTCGCCTTCGCTGGGCGGGGACCACACGCGGGTCTTGCCCATGCGGAAGGCGAGCCAGCGCAGCGGCGGGGTCTCGAAATCCTCGTCGAGGTCGACCGTGCAGCGCGCCTGGGCCAGATCCACGCTGGCGATGGTGCCGAGGCGGATCAGGCCGTCAGGGTCCGTTTCGGTGTCCTGCGGGGTGCGCGTCATGGTCCAGGGTGAAGCCACGACGCGCGCCTGCGGGCAACGCGGGGGTGTTGTAACCGCCCGGCCCTACAACCTGTGCGGGATCGGGCGGTCGGCCTATTCGGCGGGCGGTGCGGCCGCCTCGGGTTCGGAAACCGGGGGCGGAGCGGCGTTGCCGATCACGCCCAGGCCGATCTTGCGCTCCACGCCCAGGGCGACCTCGGCGACACGGGCCCTGGTCGCCTTGGCGTCGTAGTCGCCGGCCTCGGTCAGGCAGGCGTTGACCGGGCGACGGTGCTTCACGCCGGCATGGCTGAACAGGACCGGGACGGCGCCGGTCGCGGGATCGAACTGGCCGATAGTGGTCTTCATGGCGGGGCCTCCTTAAAGTTTGCCGATGGCGCGCCAGTCGACGCCCTGGCCGATGCCGGCCGCGGACGAATCCTGGAGCGTCCAGTTGAAGCTGGTCCCGTCCGTCGTGCCGCGCTGGGGCCACCAGTCGAAAGGCTGGGTGGTGCCGCCGGTCGGGTTGTAGGGCGTGAGCTGGATGTTGACGCTGGCCGCGTCGCCGAACGGACGCGGGAACGTGTGCGTGTATTGGCCCTGGTAGAACGTGCCGGTGATCGTGCCCCATTGCTCGACGAAGCCGTTGGCGCGCTCCTCCCAATAGCCGTTGGCGTTCGAGCCGAACTTCGTGCCGTCGCTGGCGCGCTGGAAATCGCTGGCGTGGAAGCCGTCGAGCAGATCAGCGTCGAGGCCGGAGCCCGAGCCGTCGTTGCCGGCGTTCCACATCAAATCGCCGTTCAGATACATGGCGCTGGCATAGAAGTGGTGGGGGCGACCCTGGCCGCGCAGATAGGCCATGACCTCGCGCCGGTCCACCGTCCGGCTACCTGCGGGCGTCGTGGACAGCGAGATGGCCGTGCTGCCGTCCGGTTCGCCGATGACCTGAAAGCTGCCTGTCGTGATGTTGTTCTCGTTGAGGGTCTCGATCGACGTATGGCCGATGGCGCTGGCCGACCCATGGTTGTTTCGCAGGAAGAACAGCGTCCAATCCTGATCGCTCACGATCCCGGTGTTGTTGCCCTGGAAAAAGGTGCCGGCGACTTTGGCGAACGCGGTGCTGTCCAGCCCATCGAGCAGGTCCGCGTCGAGGCCCGAGCCCGAGCCATCGACCGTCAGGATCTTCGCCAGCAGGGCGGCCGCGGCGACCAGATCGTCGACGTACTTCTTGGT
This sequence comes from uncultured Novosphingobium sp., assembly GCA_938005655.1. Taxonomy (GTDB): domain Bacteria; phylum Pseudomonadota; class Alphaproteobacteria; order Sphingomonadales; family Sphingomonadaceae; genus Novosphingobium. The sequence goes on along the minus strand of CALLNA010000174.1, from coordinate 4,081 downwards.
CGCGGCGTGGAGGTTCGCGGTCGGCGCGCCCGACAGGGCCAGCAGGCCGGCCATCGTGTCCCCGGCCCGGTTGACCGGGGTGTAGCCCAGCGCGCCGCTGGCGATCTGGCCCAGCACCCACTGGCGGGTGGCGGCGTGCATCGCCGCGGTGGGGTCGCCGGACAGGACCAGCAGCCCCGTCATGGTGTCGCCGGCCCGGTTGACCGGATTGTAGCCCAGGCGCGCCGCGACGTTGGCGTAATAGTCGCCGTCCTGGCCATCCAGCAGATCGGCGTCGAGGCCGGAGCCGGAGCCGTCCTGCGCCAGCAGCCAGCCCAGGATGGCCGCCTTCGCCGCGGCCGGGGTCAGGGCGCGCAGGGCGTCGATGCCGGCCTGCGCCTCGGGCACGGTGGCCAGCTCGACCACGCCCTGCCGCTCGGTGGTGGCGGGCGGGTTGAGGAAGTTGGTGTTGCCGAAGGTCAGCAGGGCGGCGCTGATGTCGGCGAAGATCACGTCGATCGCCATGTTCGGGATGGAGGCGGCGCTCTTGACGATCAGCGGGTCCGCCTGGCCGTAGATCCCGAACAGGGTGCCGTCCGCCAGATAGAGCGCGAAGGACCGCAGCGAATAGGCGTCGGCGCTGTCGTCGGAGACGTTGATGTGGATGGTGTCGGCGGCAACGACCTCTCCCGCCACGCCGGCCAGGCGCTTGAACTCGCCCGGCAGGCTGGTCGCGGCGGCGGTGGGCGTCACGGCCGTCTGCGACAGGCCGACCTGGGTGATCGTGACCGGGGCGGTGCCGGTGTGCTGGGCGTTGACCAGCGCGGCGCGGCCGGCGGTGGTGATGACGATATTGACCGACAAGGCTCTCTCCGATCAGGCGGCGGCGGCAAGGCAGGAAACGCGGGCGTGGATCACCGGGCGGGCGACGCCGCGCAGGCCGATCCGGCCCACCGTCCCCAGCCCCAGGGTGAAGGCGAAGTGCGAGCGGGCGGGCTTGGTCCGGGCGACCTCGGCGATCACCGCGTCGATGAATTCGGCGCTGGGCGCCGCGGCGCCCTGGCTGCCCAGCGCCACGCTCAGCTCGAAGGTGTGGGGCAGGCCCGGCGGGTCCATCTCGAACCATTCGCGGACCACGACCTGGCCGCCGAAGGATTCGACGACGCCGAGCACCGATTGCACCGTGCCCTTGATCCGCTGGACCGCGATGGCGGCGGCGACTCGAGCGCGGCGGATGTGGATCGGCCAGGCGGCGTCCCACTGATCCAGCGACAGGCCCCAGGCGAGCCAGGGCAGCAGCTCCTCCGGGCAGTTCTGGGCGGACCACAGGTCGCGCAGCGGCACGTCGATCGCGTCGATCCGCGTCCCGGCGAGCCGCTCCAGCGCCTTTTCCAGCGCGGTCGAGTTCGGGGGCAGGATCGACGCCGCGGTCATTCGCCCACGCCGCCGTCGATCAGGGTTACGCCGGTGCAATATCCGGCCTGCTGGCGGTTCAGCACGATGTCCGCCGCCGGGGAGACGAGATCGATGTTCTGGACGCCCTCGGGATGCAGCGCGGCGATGATGCCGGCGCGGGTGACGTCGCGGCCGAGGCGCAGCGAGGTGGCGAGGTAATCGGCCAGGCGGGCCTGGGCGGCGGCCATGACCACGGAGCGGTCCGGGCCGGACAGGAAGGTCAGCGTGGCCTCCACCGCGAAGTCGACCACGTCGGCGGCCTGCACGGTGACGCGGTCGGTCATCGGGCGGACGTCGGTCGAGGACAGGCGGGCCTCGACCGCGTCGATCACGGCGACGCCGGGCGCGCCGGTGCCGCTGCGCGACAGGACGGTGACGGTGACGTCGCCCGGCCAGTCGGCCGCGTCGAGCGCGGCGGCGACCGCCGGCTTGATCCCCGAGGCTGCGCCCTGGGCGGTGAGCACGTCCTGGACGAGCTGCTTGATGTCGTCCGGTTCGGGGCTGACGGCGGAGGCGTCGAGCACGTCGCTGTCCGCCGAGAGGGCGTGGAAGATGTAGGCCCCCTCCGGCCCGGCCACCGAATAGCCCTCGGGCGCGAGCACCATCCGCCGGCGGAAGGATTCGTCGCTTTCCAGCACGGCCGCCGCGCCGGTTTCGGGGTTCGCCGGGATCAACTCGAAACGCTCGATCCCGAAGACCGCGGCCAGGTTGTCGAGGTCCGCGCCCCGGGCGAAGGCGGGCATGACCGCGCGCGCCGCGTCGTTCACCCGCTGGCGCAGGACCAGCTCGCGGTAGGCGAAGACCTGGATGACCTTGTAGACCGGATCGCTTTCCACCGTGGCGTCGAAGTCGGGGAAGAACTCGGTGAACTTGGCCAGGGCCTCGGCCAGGATCGCCTCGAACGACAGGGTCTCGACCACGTCCGGCGCGGGAAGGCGCGAAAGGTCGACCCCGGTGAAACTGTCGGATGCCACTGCCATGCCCGGCATGTCCGGGTTCGGCCCGCCGCAACTCAACCCGCGCGCGTTGTAACGGCCGGGCGATACAACAGCGCCGCCTTCAGCCGGGGCCGCGCGGGCCGCAGGGTGCCTTCCGACAGGAGGCCCCGATGGACGATCCCCGCAAGCCGATTTTCGACGCGATCCGCGAGGCGCGAGGCAAGGGCTTCGCCGCGGCCGAAGTCGTCACGGCCGACAGCTTTCTGGACGGCCTGGGCGTTCCGCGCGCCGCCGCGCCGGCCCCGGCGGGGCGCGCGCTCGGCGCGGCGGGCGCCGACCTCATCAAGCGGTGGGAAGGCTGCGCCAAGCTGCGCGGCGACGGGCGGTTCGAGGCCTATCCCGATCCCGGCAGCGCGGACGGGAGGCCCTGGACCATCGGGTGGGGATCGACCGGGCCGGGCATCGGCCCCGGCACGATCTGGACCCGGGCCGAATGCGACGCCCGGTTCGCGCGCGATATCCTGGGCTACGCCGACGAGGTGAGCAAGGCGATCGGCGACGCGCGGACCACCCAGAACCAGTTCGATGCCCTGGTCTCGTTCCACTACAACACCGGCAAGATCGCCAGCGCCACCCTGACGAAGAAGCACGTCGCGGGCGATTACGCCGGGGCGCGTGCCGAGTTCGGCAAGTGGGTCCACAACGACGGCAAGGTCATTTCCGGCCTGGTCCGCCGCCGCGCCGACGAAGCCGCGCTGTACGCCCTCCCGTGAGAGACCTGTTCGCCAATCCCGCCCGCGCGCTCTGCGGCGCGGTCCTGGCGATGATCGGGACCTTCGCCCTCGCGGTCTGGGCCAGCGGCGCGCTGGAGCGGCCGCCTTCCGCCTTCACCGAGATTTCGCAGCCGGGCGATTCCCGGCCCTTTCAGGAGCCTTGCCGATGAAACGACTGATCCTTTTCCTGCTGGCCGCGCCGGCCCTGGCCCTGGCCGGGTGCGGCGTGAGCCTGACCGACGCCGCCTCGGCCGGGGCGGGCGCGGCCGATGCCGTGGGCGCGCCCGCGCCCGTCGCGGCGGCCGACCGGACCGTGCTCGACGAGCAGGCCATGACCAGCGTGGAGCTGGCCTACAAGGCGGCGCGGATCGCGGTGGAGACCGGGGTCGACGCCGGGCTGATCAAGGGCGCCGCGGCGGCCCGCGTCGCCGATCTGGACAACCGCGCGTTCCTCGCCCTCGGCGTGGTCCGCGGCGCGTACCGGACGGGCAACGCCGCCAGCTATCAGGCGGCGCTGACCGAGGTGCGGGGCGCGGTCGAGGCACTGCTGGCCCTGACCGGAAAGAACGGAGGCTGACATGAACCTGACCACCCTGCTCGGCGCGCTTTCGGCCATCGGCCCGGCCGTCGCCAAGATCCCGCAGTTCGTCGAGCTGTACCACCAGGCCGCCGCCCTGCTCGATCCGGCGGACGAGGCCACGGCCAAGGAGGCCCTGGCCGATATCCAGGCCGACAACGACGCGGGCCACGCCCGGCTCCAGGCCAAGCTGGCCGCCGCCGCGGCGGCCTGACCATCCTCTCTCCCGACTGGGGCGGCTGCTGCGGCGGCCGCCCCTTTTTCGTGGCCTAGCCGGAGAACGCGGCCCAGATCGCGGCGGCGAAGACCGCGATCTGGACCGCCACCAGCCGGGCGAACTCAATCTTCAATCGCATCGC
>CALLNA010000173.1 GCA_938005655.1 uncultured Novosphingobium sp. | reverse complement strand
CGTGGTTCGCTTCTACAACCACCACCTGGAATATGCGCTGACCTGGTTCGCGCTCGCCGCCCTGTCGGTCGTCGGACTGTTTATCGTGCGGCGGGAACGTGGTAAGCTGGAGGAACGCTGAAAGAGGAACTGGCGCCAGTTCCTCCTCGCGAACGGAAGCACGGCGAATGACCCCCGATCGCCCTGATCGAACCCAGGAAGGCTGGATCGGCCGTGGAGCGGACGAGGCATGACCGCGGGTAAGATCCGCATCAAGCGGATTTACGATCCGCCTGCGGATGACGACGGTCAGCGCATCCTGGTCGACCGCATCTGGCCGCGCGGCGTCAAGCGCGAGGAAGCGCATCTGACGGAGTGGCTGAAGGACATCGCGCCCTCGACCGAGCTGCGCAAATGGTTCGCCCACGATCCCGCCCGCTTCGCGGCGTTCCGCAGCCGCTATCGCGAGGAACTGGCGCGAAACCCCGAGGCCGTCGCCGCATTGCGGGCCTTCGTGAAACGCGGCGCCGTGACCCTGCTCTACGCGGCCAGGGACGAGGCGGACAACAACGCCGTCGTCCTCGCGGAATATCTCGAAAAATGAAGCGGGCTGGGGTCCCGCTCAGGGCCTGGTTCGATCCGTCATTCCGTCGAGCACGGTCTTCGCCAGGGCCAGGAACTTGACCGTGTCCTCCTGCGCCGAAGGGATCGCCTTGCGGTAGGTGGCGAAGCCGTGGATCTGCCCCTTGGCCTCATAGAAGGCCGTGGGAACGCCGGCTTCGACGAGCTTGGCCGCATAGGCGCGGCCTTCGTCGCGCAAGGGATCGAGGCCGGCAGTGACGAGCACCGTCGGCGGCAGGCCGGCAAGGTCGGCCAGCAGCGGCGAGGCGCGCGGGCTCTTGGGGTCCGCGGCGTAGAAATCCTCGTCGTCGGGCGAGATGTCCAGCCCGAAGCCGCTGGCGAAGCGGCTACGCGAGCCATAGGGCCGGGTACTGTCCGTGGCGGGATAGATCGGCAGTTGCAGGATGACGGGCAGGGCGGCGGGCTTGTCGCGCAGGGCCTGGGTCGTCACCAGGGTGAGGTTTCCTCCGGCGCTGTCGCCGCTGATGACGAGGCCCGTGAAGTCCCGCCCGAAGGCCTTCCCATTGGCGGCGATCCAGCGGGCGGCGGCCTCGCCGTCGTCCACGGCGGCGGGCCAGGGGTTCTCCGGGGCGAGCCGGTACTCGACGGAGATCACCGGCAGGTCGAGCCGCCGCGCCATCTCCGCCGAAAGGCCCGCATGGGTCTCTATGCCGCCCACGACATAGGCGCCGCCGTGGAAGAAGACGACCACCGGGCCAGCCCCGCGCTCGGCGCGCGGATCGTAGAGCCGCATCCGGATCGGCCCTGCGGGTCCCGGCATGGTGACGTCCTTGACCGTCGCCAGCTCGCCCACCGGCAGGTCGTCCGCGTTCGCCATCGCCTGCGGCGGCATGGTGCGGATGCGCTTGAGCAATTCGCGCGTCAGCTTCGGCCGGGGATGCGCCTTGAGGTGATCGAGATAGGCCTGCACATCGGGCCGGGCATGGTCCGCCGGGGCGGCTTCGGTCCCGGCGCGGGCGGGGCCGGCCGCGCTGCCCTGGGCCCAGCTTCCCTGCAACGGCAGCAGCAACGAGGCAGCGCAGCCGATGGCCAGCAGGGGCCGCTTCATTCCTCGCATCGTCCTCTCCCCGTCTTGCCCCGCCCTTGTCGCGGGCTTCATCTCGGTATCGAGTATCAGCGCGCGGCCTGATCGGCAATCACCAGGCGCTCCGCCTCGGTGACGATCCGGGCGATCGGCTGGCGGTAGTCCTCGGCCTCCCGCAACGCCGTCTGGCGCGGCACTTCGAGGCCCAGCGGGATATCCGGCGGCAGGGCCCGGAGCAGGGCGGCAAGCGGCAGTTCGCCGGTGCCGGGGACCAGGCGCTCGAAGCTCGCCTCGCGGTAATAGTCGCCGCCGTCGCCGTGCAGCGCGGCGTCGCAGAGCTGGGCATAGCCGATCGTGGCCGGATCGAGCGCGGCCAGCTCGGCCACGGTGCCGCCGGTGCGGAACAGGTGCATCGCGTCGATCAGCAGGCGGGCGTTGGGCCGCTCGATCCGGCGCAGCGCCGCATGGGCCGCCGCGAGCGTGTTGAAGGTGTGGGGTGGGGCGAACTCGAAGGCGAAGATCATGCCGCGCTCGGCCGCGAGGTCGGCCAGGATCGCCATCTGGGCGAGGGCGCGGCCGGGATCGGGCTCCATGCTGACCGCGGCGGCCCGCTCCGCGCCCAGCCCGGCCATCAGGTCGAACTCGCGGACGCGGTCGCGGGCCTCGGTCTGCGGCCGGATCGTGAAGCCCTCGGCCAGGGCGAGCCGCACGCCCGTATCGCGCAGCGCCGCGGCGGTGTCCCGGCGCAAGGCCGCGTCGTCCAGTAGGGACCAGCCGGGAAAGCGGTCGAGCTTCCACGGAACCGGGCCGACGGCCAGCGAGACGTGGCCGCAGCCGAGTTCCGCGGCGAGGGCGACGTGCTCCACCGGGGGCAGGCCGAAGACGGTCTGGTTGTCGATGCCGAGGCGGGCGCGGCCGAGGAAAGCGGGATTGTCGGCAGTGCTCATCCGAAGGAGATGCAGACCTTCTGGGCCTCGTCGGCGCGGCCGGCCAGCGCGAGCGCCTCGTTGATCTGCTCGATCGGGAACTCATGGGTCACGAGGGAGGACAGGTCAAAGCGGCCCGAGCGCATCATCGCCAGGATTTCCGGCAGGAAATCCTCCGTCGCGCCGTCGCCGCAGCCGTGGATGTGCCAGTTGTTGAAGCTGACCGCGGTGAGGTCGAGCGCCACCGGCGCCTTATGCACGCCGACGATCGACAGGCTGCCGTTGCGCGGGGCGATTCTGGCGAAGTCGTCGATCACCGCGCCGAGGCCCACCGCATCGACGTAGAGCCGCGCGCCGCATTTCTCGGAAGGATAGGCGCGCTGCCGGCCGAATGCGGCAAAGGCCTTCTCCTGGAGGTCTTCGGTCGAGAGGTTGCAGGTAAGAAAGCCGAGGCGCCGCGCGTTCTCCAGCCGGTATTCGGAAAGGTCGACGACCATGACCTGCTCGCAGCCGTACCACTTGAGCATGATCGCGCTGGTCATGCCGATGATCCCGGCGCCGAAGACCACGGCACTGTCGCCCGGCTGCGGGTTCAGGACCTTGACCCCGCGGATGCCGATCACGAACGGCTCGAACAGGACGGCGGTGCGGAGCGGCAGGTCGGCGTCGATCGGGAGCAGGCTGTAGCCGACCTCGCACTGCGGGATTCTGAGATAGTTCGAGAAGCCGCCGGTGGCCGAGACCCGGCGCGGATCGCGCATGGCCTTGTCGGTGTTGACGAACACGCGGTCGCCGACCTTGAGGCCCCGGACGTCCTTCCCGAGCTGGACGACCTCGCTGATCGCCTCGTGGCCGAATTCCTCGTCGATCCAGATCCGGCTCTGCGGGCCGTGCTTCTGGAAGGCGAAGATGTCGGAGCCGCAGATCCCGGTCAGGACGTTGCGGACGATGGCCTCGTCGTCACCGCACTCGGGGAAAGGCAGGTCGACGACATCGACGTGGCCGACGCCGCGGAAGATCGCGGCCTTGTAGGTTTCGGGGGTCATGATTCGGTTCCGGTCTTTCGTCGCTATATCCCGAGGTCGGTGAGGAGGGCGGAGGCCGCCGCTATGCCGCGGCGGATGGTAGCTTCGTCGGCGCCCTTGGAGAAGTCGGCGGGCACGACCTCCAGGTCGAAGACTCCGGTGTAGCCGGCGTCGCGCACGTCCCCCATCATCCGCTTCAGGGGCAGCTCGCCCTCGCCGATATGGGCCCGTCCGCCGGGTGCGGGGCGGCCGCTGGAGCCGATGACCACGTCGCCGATCTGCATCAGGGCGACGTGCGGCATGGCCCGGGCGAGCGTCCGGTCGAAGTCGCGCTCCATCCACATGTTGCCGAAGTCGGCGACCAGGGCGATGCCGGTCCGCTCGGCGACGTCGATCGCGTCGCGCAGGGTGTTGACGAAGGAGACGCTGGTGCGGAGCGACGGCTCGATCGCGGCAAGGACGCCGACCGCGCGGGCGTGGGCCACGGTCGGGGTCACGGCCTCGGCCAACCGCTCCAGATCCTCGCGCCACTGCGCGCCGGTGGTCCTCCCGGGCGTGAAGTAGATCGAGTGGCCGCCATATCTGGCCATGAGGTCGAGCGCCCTGCGATGCGCGGCGCGGGTGGCGTCCCAGCTTTCCGGTGCGGACAGGTCGAAGGCTTCGGTGATGAGCGTGCTGGCGGTAATCCCGGCGGCGGAGAGGCGCGCCAGCTTCGCGTCGGGATCGTCGCCCAGCTTGGAGATCAGCAGGCCCGCATGGCGCACGCCCATGTCGCTCCACAGCGCGAGGTCCTGGTCGAACGACCAGGGGAAGGTGCACATGGCGTCGACAGACAGGCGGGGGTGGGTCATGCGGGCGCTCCGTCCAGTTCGTCGCGCAGCCGGCGGATTTCGCTTTCGAGCCAGCGGACCTCGCTGAAGTTCTCGCGGCCGGCCTGCGCCAGGATCATCTCGTTTGCTTCGAGCTGTAGCTGCAAGCCGGTGCGGTCCCCCGGCTGGGTGGCTGTGACGGCCTCGGCAAGATGCAGGGCCTGGAGCGGGCGCTGCGCGGCGAGGTGCTGCCGGGCGAGCGCGACGACCGGCGCAACGCCGCCGGCGAGCGCGATCAGTTCGGGCATGACCGCCTGCGGCGGCACGTTGTAGAGCTCGGTTGAGGATTCGTAGCGGAACCAGCCGAGATGCTCTTCCCAGATCGCGCGGACGATCCACGGCACCTTGCCGTGCCCCTGCGGGATCGCCAGCTCGAGGGGAAGGGTGACGGTCTCCATCAGGGTCCACAGGTCGACGCCCGCGTTCATGCCCTCGAACACGCGGTCGTGCAGGTATTGCGTCGCGTCGCGCATCTGGGTCAGGCGGCGGCGGATTTCCCCGGCTCCGCGCAGCGGCTCGCCGTGGCCGGTGATCAGCACCTCGGGCTCCAAGTCGATAACCCGCTGGACGCTGTCGATGTACCACTGCACGTAGCGGTAGCGTTCGCCGCGGACGGTATAGAGGTTCGGCACGTGGCCGAAGATCGGCCCCGTCATGTTGCCGGTGAAGACGATGCGGTCCTGCGGCAGCCAGACGACGAGGGAATCGACCGTCTCGCCACCGGGCACCGAATAGAGCTCGAAGCGCCGCCCGCCGACCTCGAAGGCCAGGCTGTCGTGGAACGAGGTCGTCAGTACCGGCTCGGGGCGCTCGGTGATCTCCTGCTTCTGGTCGCGGCTCCACAGCCGGCGCGAGCGGCGGCCCATCGCGGGGCCGAGGTCGCGGTACTGGGTCCGCACGAAGGGCAGGTTGGCCTGGCCGATGGTCTCCACGCCGGGCGCGTTGAAGGTCGGCCAGCCGCCGATGTGGTCCTCGTGGCTCTGGGTGAAGACGATCTTGCGGATCGGCGCGGCGCTCACCGCGTCGAAGCGGCGCTTGTTCTCGGGGGCCGAGTAGATGATGCCGGTATTGATCAGCACGCTGCCGTCGCCGGTCGTCACCAGGTAGAGGTTGGAGACGTCCTTCGACATGAATATGCCGCTGCCGAGGTCGACCGCGTCCTGGCGGCCGGCGCCGTCGTTGATGATCTGCGCATTGAGCGGCTGGGCCGCATCCCGAACGGGCTCGTTCATCACTTCACCTCCTGCTTGAATGGGAAGCGCTCGGCATAGAAGGCGAAGCGTTCGCGTAGCGCGGGTATGTCGAGATTGAAGTCGCCGGCAAGATCATAGACCACGCGGCCGTCCTTGCCGCGCGGATGGCTGTCCATGTAGGCTCTCATGTCGGCCACGCTCTCCGGTGTCGAAGGCAGGCCGGCGAACTCGAGCACGCGCTGGGCCGTCCCGACGTCGTCGGCGATGATGTCGGCGAAGGGGATGTCGAGCCGCTGGCCGTCCGGCACCACGGCCATGTCGCGGATATAGGCGCGCAGGAAACGCTCGATCCGGTCGACCCAGTAGGCGACGTGGGCCGGAATGTCGGGCCGCTTCTGGTCGGAGAGGATCGACAGGCCGCGCATGGTCAGGACCGACTGGATGATCGCCAGCGGATCGCGATGGATCTGGACGACATAGGCGTCGGGATAGTTGGCCATCAGCGCGGGCAATTGCTCGCTGTGCTGGTTGCCCTTGAGGATCCAGCGCCGCTCGCTGGGGAACTGGTGGGCGATCGCCTTCAGCATCCGCTTGCCGTAGGCGTAGTGGGGGGTCTGGTCGTGGGACAGGTAGTAGTCGCGCCAGCCCGGCACCTCGGCCATCCATTCCCACTGGTAGGTGGTGAAGTCGGGCATCTGCA
>CALLNA010000172.1 GCA_938005655.1 uncultured Novosphingobium sp. | reverse complement strand
TGAAGGAGAGCGCGGTGCCGACCCGGTCCCGGGGGGCGATGGTGGCGACGAGGACGACCGCGACGCCGAAATAGCCGCCATGACCGGTGGCCGAAAGCAGCCGTCCGGCGAGGGCCCAGCCGAAGTCGCCGGCGAGCCCGGTGATGAAGTGCCCGGCGATGAACAGGGCCATCAGGATAAGCGCGGCGCGCTTGCGGGTGAGCGGGGCGAGCAGCAGCGTCAGGATCGGGCCGCCCACGGCGACGCCGATGGCATAGGCGGTGACGAGCAGGCCGGCTGTCGGGATGGGCACGGACAGGTCGGCCGCGATCGCCGGCAGGATGCCCGCGATGACGAATTCCGTCGTGCCGATACTGAGCGTACCGAGAAACAGTGCGAAGATGGCGATGTAGATCGCAACCTCCTCCAAAAGGCAGCTGCCACAATACTGTAGATCGGGCGCGTCGGATAGGCAGCAAGACTGTCGCTCTTCGGCCGTGCGTCAGTCGCATCGACGCATTGTCCGGGGATCAGGACGGCTGGCCGGCCGTGCCATTTCCGCGGCAGCGGTTCACGTCTTGGCTAATCCCTCCAGCCGGTCGGCGAGGTTGTTGAGTTCCCAGGCGCGCGCCAGTGCCGCCGCCTTGTCCCAGGTCGGGCGCTGGTCGGGGATCGGCGCGAGCGGGGCGGTGGTGACCATGGTGGCGAGGCGCCTGTAGAGGCGGAGGTCGTCGGCCACCGCCTCGAACTTGCCGTCAGCGAGCATGGCCTCGAGGTCGGGATAGCGCTTCAACAGGCTCGCCGCGGTGGTGGCGCCGATGCCCCTCGCGCCGGGGATCTTGTCGGAGGGGTCGCCGCGCAGCGCAATGAAGTCGGGCACCTGCCTCGGTTCGACGCCGTAGCGCTCGCGCACCTCGGCGATGCCGACGCGGGCGATCTCGCCGGCCTTGACCGGGTGCAGCACGGTGGTGCGCTCGGAGACGAGCTGGAAGGCGTCGCGGTCGCCGCTGGCAACGAGCACGGTGCCGCTGGCCGTCTCCTCGAGCGCGACGGCGGTGGCGAGGAAATCGTCGGCCTCGAAGCCGGCGGCCTTGCCCGAGGCAAAGCCCATGGCGGCGACGAGCTCGGGCAGCACGTCGAGCTGGTCGACGATCTCGTCGTCGAACACGCGGCCGCCCTGGTAGTCGGGGAACTCCAGCGCGCGCCAGTTCGGTTCGCTCAGCGTGTCCCAGCCGACGATGACGGCGCGCGGTCGTTCGGCCTCGTAGAGGCGGAGCAGGTAGTTGGCGAAGCCGACGATAGCGCCGCCGCCCTTGTCGCCGGCCCGCCGGATCGTCTTGGGCAGGCCGTGATAGGCGCGGTGGGCGAAGGAATCGCCGTCGACGACGAGGAGCGGACGATCGGGCATCGGGCGGACTCGGCCGGTTGCGGGACGCATATAGCGGGCCGGCCGGCCGGGAACGTCAAGGGCGGGAGGGCCGAATGGGAAGCGCGGGAGCCCGCGACCGAGCCCCGGCAGCGGCTGCGCTTCCCATCCGTGGCCGCGGCGCCCCCTTGCGCGGGCGCCGCCATCCGTCGGGCCTCAGGCGGCCGGAGGGATGTTCTGGTTGAGCCGGAACAGGTTCTCGGGGTCGTACTTGGCCTTGACCTGGCGCAGCCGGTCCCACGTCGGGCCCGGGCAGGCGGCGCGCAGCCGCGCCGGGCCTTCGTTGGAGACG
>CALLNA010000171.1 GCA_938005655.1 uncultured Novosphingobium sp. | reverse complement strand
CAGCCAGCGGGGCGAGGGCGCCCCCGCGCCATGGCCGGGTCACTGGCCGACAGCATCGGCGGCATCGATGGGGCCGGGCCGGAAAGTCCGGCCCGGTGTGTTCGGGGGTTCGCGCGCCTGCCTCGCCGGGCAGGATCCCGGTCAGACGATATGCGCGAGTTCTTCCTTGATCCGGAGCTTCCGCTTCTTGAGGTCCTGGATCGTCACCAGGTCAGGCATCGGGCGGCCCTGCTCCTCGGCGAGCTTGCGCTCGAGACCGGCATGCTTGAGCTGCAGGGCGCTGACGTGCGATGCTTCCATCGGGATTCCTCCTTAGCAAACGGCGACACCGCCTCTCCGACTCGCGCAGCGGCGGTTCGTCGCGATTGTCATGGAACCACATTAAGCCTAGGTTGCGAAGCGCCTTCGCGGGCATTTCGGCAAAAGACGGCATGAGTGCGACGGAGCGAATCCGGCCTGGGGCGGATCGTTCCGTGATGGGGACAAGCAGATGGTGGTGGGCGTCAGCGAGGAGGAATTGCGCAAGCGCCTGGAATTGCTGCGGGTCGAGCACCGCGACCTCGACGCGGCGATCGACGCGCTGACCGAGGCGGGGGGAATCGACCAGATGCAGATCGCCCGGCTCAAGAAGCGCAAGCTCAAGCTGAAGGACCAGATCGCGCTGATCGAGGACTATCTGATTCCGGATATCATCGCGTAGTTTTCCATTGATTTTTTTCGGCCAAATGGGGCGAGCCGGTGCTGCAACCGGCTCTGCCGAGGCTGAGCCGACCAAGAACGTCCCGGAACCGGACAGTCCCGTTTTGAGCGGTGGAAACGGATTGTCCCTGATTGCGGGGCGGAGTCAGGCCCGATAGCGACCCATCGGGATGACTGAACCGGCCACGATAAACCCGCGGATCATCGAGGGACTCTATTGCGAGGCGCTGCTCCTCTCGGACGAGGTGCGCGCCGCGTTCGACCTGTCCGGGCGGCTGGACAAGCGCGCCCTCGACCTGGGGCGGGCCGAGGGCGATGCGGCCCGGGTCGCCTTCTCCTGCGAGGCGCTGCGCACCACCACGCGGATGATGCACGCGCTCGCCTGGCTGCTCAACCACCGCGCCTATATCGCCGGCGAGCTGTCCGAGTTCCAGCTCAAGCGCCACGGCCGCCTCGCGTCCGACCGGCCCTCGTCCGATCCCGAGCAACTGGCGCTGCTCGCCCCCGAGATCCGCGCCCTGGTGGAATCGACGATGCGCTTCTACGCCCGCCTCGTCCGGCTCGACCACGACTGGCGCGAGCGCGATCCCCGCACCACCGGCGCGGTCGCCCGGCTGCGCGAGCGGATCGGCCAGGCGATCATGCGCTAGGGCATTCCCAAAGCCTCGTGTAAGGAAGCGCGGAGGGCAGGCGAACCGGAACCACCCTTGCCCTGTGGGTTTGACATCAGGCGGGCGCGCGGCGCGCCGGCCTGGCGGAGGAGGACGATCCATGCGCATTGCAGCCTTTTTCCTGATGTTCGGCGGAGCCCTGGCCCTGGCGGCCTGCTCGCAGAAGACCGAGGACGCGGCCCGCTCGACCGCGGATTCCGCGAAGGCGGACGTCGCCGCGGCGGCGAGCGATGCCGTACAGGGCGGCGCCGCGGCGGCCGGCACCGCCGCGAGCGAGGGCGCCGAGGCGGTCGGCCGCGCCGCCGACAAGGCCGCCCAGGCCGTGGGCAAGGCCGCCGACGACATCCACGACAAGGTGACGAAGCGCGATCACGAAGCCTCGCCGTCGCCTTCGACCGCGCCCTGACCGGCTTTTCCGCTCGGGCTAGACCGCCCGCGGGATCACGATCCGGCAGACGACGCCGGCGGGCTCGAACCGCAGGTCGACCGAGCGCAGCCCGCCCTGCGCGACCAGCAGGCGCGAGCCGAGGCCGCGCTTGGTCGGCGGGACGACCGGCGGCCCGCCGCGCTCCTGCCAGAGCAGGTCGCCCTCGTCGTCGGAAACGGTCCAGTCGATCGTCACCGATCCCGTCTCGACCGAGAGCGCCCCGTATTTCAGGGCATTGGTCCCGAGCTCGTGGAGGGCCATGATCAGCGGCATCCCCGCCTCCTCGGAGATCTGGGCCGGCGGGCCGGAGGCGGCGATCGCGCCCGACGGGAAGGGCTCCATCGCCAGCCGGGCCAGCTCGCCGATCTCGCCCCGGCGGACCATGCCCATGCCGAGCAACTCGTTGGCCTTGACCATCATGTCCATGCGGCCCGCCAGGGCCTCGTAGAACTCGATCGGGTCGGGTGCCTTGGAGGCGCGCGAGGCAAGGGCGCGGACAACCTGCAAGGCGTTCTTGGCGCGGTGCTGGAGCTCGGCGTTGTAGGCCTGGAACTGCGCGGCCTGGCGATCCATCTCCTGGATCGTCCGACGCAGGACGCTGCCGACGGCGACGAGGAAGATCGCGGTCAGGAGGTAGGCGACGAACAGGACCAGGCTGGGCCAGCTCAGGATCGTCACGTCGAGGCCGAAGAACAGGCGGACGAGGACCAGGCTCAGCGCGGCGGTCGCCACGGCATAGGGCCGGTCGAGGAAGATCGCGGCGAGGACCACCACCGGCAGGAAGGTCGCGAAGGGCACGCCGTAGGCGCCGCGGTCGGTGAACCAGCGGATCGCGGCGGCCAGCCCCAGCCCGAGCACGACGAGCGCGGCCTGCTGCCAATGCGGCTTCCCGACGACGATTGCGCGCCTGACGTCATCCACGCCGATCATGCCGCGAGCCACCCCTTGCGTTTCGCGCGGTCCATGTCCCGTTCGCGTGAGCCGCCAGCCTGATCCGCCGTCGCGAATTCGTCAATGCATTCATGCACATCCGGCATCGTGCGGGTGCCGCGAGAGGCTATCGCGGACGGCGCGAAGGCGCGGGACGGGCTTGGCGCGGGCGGGCGATCCGCTCTATCCCGTGATCCTCTGGCCCGGCTGCGGCGATTGGGGAGGAATGCCGATGAAGACCTTGCTGTCGCACGAGCCCGGCGGGCCGGAAACCCTGGCGCTGGCCGAGCGGCCGACCCCCGCGCCGGGGCCGGGTGAGCTGCTCGTCCGGGTGCTGGCCTGCGCGGTGAATTTCCCCGACGTGCTGATCATCGAGGACAAGTACCAGCTCAGGCCGCCGCGGCCCTTCGCGCCGGGCTCGGAGATCGCGGGCGTGGTCGAGGCGGTGGGGCCGGGCGTCGCGGGCTGGCAGGCGGGCGACCGGCTGATCGCGGCGATCGGCTTCGGCGGCATGGCCGACCAGGCGATCGTCGCGGCCGCCCAAGCCTTCCGCCTGCCCGACTGGGCCGACCCGGCCGAGGGCGCGGCCCTGCTGATGACCTACGGCACGACGATCCATGCGCTGGTCGACCGCGGCCAGCTCAAGGCGGGCGAGACCCTGCTGGTGCTCGGCGCGGCGGGCGGCACCGGCATCGCCGCCATCGAGATCGGCAAGGCGCTCGGCGCACGGGTCGTCGCCGCGGCGTCGAGCGAGGAGAAGTGCCGCGCCGCGCTGGACACCGGCGCGGACGAGGCGGTGGTCTATGGCCGCGGGCCGTTCGACAAGGTTCAGGCGAAGGAACTGTCCGCCGCCTTCAAGCAGGCGGTCGGCCCC
>CALLNA010000170.1 GCA_938005655.1 uncultured Novosphingobium sp. | reverse complement strand
GTCCAGATGCTCGCCGCGGGTCCCCGGCGCTTCAACGAGCTGCGGCGCGAGATTCCGGCGATCTCGCAGCGGATGCTGACCCTGAGCCTGCGCGGGCTGGAACGCGACGGACTGGTCACGCGCACCGTCACCCCCTCGATCCCCCCGCGCGTCGACTACGAGCTGACCCCGCTTGGCCATTCGCTGCGCGGCCCGGTCTGCGCCCTGGCGAGCTGGGCGATCGACAACATTACCGAAATCCATGCCGCGCAGGACCGCTTCGACGCCGCCCAGGAGGATCGCGACGCCGCTTGAGCATCTTTTTCACTTCCCAATCCGCGGCACCTGTGCAAAGGCGCGCTCCCGCCCGGCAGCGATGCCGGACGCGCGTGTGGCGATCGTAGCTCAGTTGGTTAGAGCGCCGGTTTGTGGTACCGGAGGTCGTGGGTTCGAACCCCATCGATCGCCCCATTCCTCCTCCGATTTGGCGTGGGATGTTACAGTCTGCGACTTGCCCCTGCGCTTGTCGCCTGCCAAAGCGGCGCGCACATGCACGGCTTCGCCAATCCCGCTCGTTTCCTGCGCATCGCCCGGTGGCTGACGCCGCTGCTGCTGCTGTCGGGCATCGTCCTGTCGGCCGGCTCGCTCGCCTGGGGCCTGTGGCGCGCCCCGGCCGAGAGCCTCCAGGGCGAGACCGTGCGAATCCTGTTCATCCACGTCCCCACCGCCTGGCTCGGCATGGCCGGCTGGTCGGCGATCGCCGTGGCCAGCCTGGTCGAACTGGTCTGGCGCCATCCGCTCGCCGGCATCGCCGCGCGGGCCTCGGCGCTGCCGGGTGCGGTCTATACCGCGATGTGCCTGATCAGCGGATCGCTGTGGGGCCGCCCCGCCTGGGGCACCTGGTGGGTCTGGGACGGGCGGCTGACCTCGATGCTGGTGCTGCTGTTCCTCTATTTCGGCTATATGGCCCTGGCGCAGGCGAGCGAGAACGCCGGCCAGTCGCGCGTCGCGGCGATCTTCGGGCTGGTCGGCGCGGTCAACATCCCGATCATCCACTATTCGGTGCTGTGGTGGAACAGCCTGCACCAGCCGCCGAGCATCTCGGTCGGCAACTCGGCCATGGCTCCGGATTTCCTGATTCCGCTGTTGGTCGCGACGGTGGGCTTCTCGCTGATCTTCGGCGGCGTGGTGCTGACGCGGATGCGGACGATCCTCGCCGACGCCCAGGCCGAGGCGCGGCTGCGGCGCAAGGCCCAGGCGACGGAAGGGCAGGCCTGATGCGCGAGACGCTCGACCCCTGGCTGTTCATCTATGTCTCCTATGCGATGGGCGTGATCGGCACGGCGCTGATGGTCGGCTGGTCGTGGCTCGGCATGAAGGCGGCCGAGGCGCGGCGCGACCGCAGCCGGGAACGCTGACGTGGCGGTCAAGGCCAAGCACCAGCGGCTCGTGCTCGTCGTCATCGCCCTGGTCGCGATCCTCGGCGCGGGCGCGCTGGCGGCCTGGGCATTGCGCAGCCAAGCGAGCTATTTCTACGTACCGAGCGAGATCGCCGCCAAGCCGCCCGAGCCCGATCGCGCCGTCCGCCTGGGCGGCATGGTCGAGCGCGGCTCGCTCAAGACCGAGGCCGACGGCGTGACCATCGCCTTCGTCGTCGGCGACGGCAAGGCGCGGGTGCCGGTGCGGTTCAAGGGCATCACCCCCTCGCTGTTCGTGGAAGGGTCGGGCGTGGTCGCCGAAGGGCGGATGGGTGCGGACGGCACCTTCAACGCCGACAACCTCCTCGCCAAGCACGACGAGCGCTACGTTCCGCGCGAGATGAAGGACATGACCGCCGCCCAGGCGCGCGAGACGGTCAAAGAGACGCAATGATCGCGGAACTGGGTCTTGCGGCGCTGTGGATGGCGGCGGCCCTGGCGGCCTTGCAGCTTCTGGCCGGGGCGCTGGCGCTGACGCCGGGCGGATCGAGCCTGGCCGGCGTGGTCCGGCCCGCGGCCGTGGTCCAGGGCGTGCTGGCCGCGCTGGCCTTCCTCGCGCTGCTGGTGGTGTTCTGCCAGACCGACCTGTCGGTGAAGCTCGTCGCGCTGAACTCCCATTCGGCCAAGCCGTTCATCTACAAGCTGGCCGGCGCTTGGGGGAACCACGAGGGCTCGATGCTGCTATGGGTCACGGTGATGGGCCTGGCCGGTGGTTTCGTCGCCCTGGTCGAGCGCCGCCTGCCGGAACGGACCATGCTCGCGACGCTGGCCGGACAAGCCTTCGTCAGCTTGGGCTTCTATGCCTTCCTGCTGATCTCGTCCAACCCGTTCGAGCGTCTGTTTCCCGCGCCGCCGGAGGGGCAGGGGCTCAACCCGCTGCTCCAGGACCTCGGCCTCGCCTTCCATCCGCCGACGCTCTACATCGGCTATGTCGGGCTGTCGGTGGCCTTCAGCTTCGCCATCGGCGCGCTGGTGACGCGCGAGGTCGGCCCGGCCTTTGCCCGCGCGATGCGGCCCTGGGTGCTCGGCGCCTGGATATTCCTGACGCTCGGCATTACCGCCGGTTCCTATTGGGCCTATTATGAGCTCGGCTGGGGCGGTTGGTGGTTCTGGGACCCGGTCGAGAACGCCTCGCTGATGCCCTGGCTGGCGGCGACCGCGTTGCTCCATTCCGCGGGCGCCCCCGCCGCGGGCCTGGACGATCATGCTCGGCGTCGTTGCCTTCTCGATGTCGATGGTCGGCCCCTTCCTGGTCCGCTCGGGCATCCTGACCTCGGTCCACGCCTTCGCCGTCGATCCCGAGCGGGGCAGCTTCATCCTGGCCCTGCTGGCAATCTATATCGGCGGTGCGCTGACCCTCTTCGCGGTCCGCGCCGGCACCGTGACCGAGGGCGAACGCTTCTCGCTCACCAGCCGCGAGGCGGCGCTGGTCTTCAACAACGTCATGCTGACCTCGATCCTCGGCATCGTCCTGATCGGCACGCTCTATCCGCTGCTGACCGAGGCCTTCGGAGAGAAGGTCTCGGTCGGGCCGCCCTATTTCAACCCGGTCAGCGCGATCTTCGCCGTGCCGATGCTGATCGTCCTGGCGATCGGGCCCTTGCTGCGCTGGCGGCGGGACAGGTTCGGGCGGATCGCCCGGATGCTGATCGTCCCCGCCGTGCTGACAATCGGAACCGCCGTTGGGCTCGCCCTGGCGAGCGGGATCGCGCTCCTGCCGCTGCTCGGCATGGCATTGGCCGCGGGACTCGCCGTCGCCAGCCTGCTGCCCTTGCGCGGACGCGACCTGCGGCGCATGCCGCTGCCTGTCTGGGGCATGGTCCTCGCCCACTTCGGCGTGGCCGTCGCGCTGTTCGGCATGGGCAGCGAGAGCGCCTTCAGCACCGAGAAGCTGGTCGCGGCGCGGGCAGGGGAGGTTGTCGAGGTCGGCCCGTGGAGCGTCAGGCTCGCCGGGGTCGATCCGGTCGCGGGGCCGAACTGGACTGCGCTGGAGGCGACGATGGAGGCCCGCTATCGCGGCGCGGCGCCGCACGTGATCCATCCCCAGTCGCGCAGCTTCTGGGCGCCGCCGCAGCAGACCAGCGAATCGGCGCTGCTCACCCGCTGGAACGGCCAGCTCTATGCCGTGCTCGGCGACGAGGCGGAGGACGGGCGCTGGCAGCTTCGGCTGTGGTGGAAGCCCTTCGTGCCGCTGATCTGGCTGGGCGGCGTCCTGATCGGCCTTGGCGGCCTGCTCGCGCTGCTCGGTCGGGTCGCGAGCGACCTGCGCCGGGTGATCGCGCGCGACAAGATCGCCTGGCGCCGCGAAAGGCAGGGCCGATGAGCGACAAGTCCCAAAATGCGATGCCGGCCTCCGCCAAATGGGCGCTGTGGCTGCCGCTCGGCCTGTTCGCCCTGTTCGTCGTGCTGGTCCTGGTCGGCCTGCTGCGCCCTGCCGACCGCGAGGTGGCGAGCGGCATGGTCGGCAAGCCGCTGCCTGCCTTCGCGCTGCCCCCTGCGGTGGCGGACCGGCCGGGCCTCGCCAACACCGATTTCACGGGCAAGCCGCGCCTGCTCAACGTCTTCGCCTCTTGGTGCATCCCTTGCGCGGTCGAGGCGCCGCAGCTCGCCCAGCTCAAGGCGGCCGGCGTCGAGATCGAGGGCATCGCGATCCGCGACAAGACCGAGGACGTGACCGCCTTCCTCGCCCGCAACGGCAACCCCTTCGCCCGGCTCGGCAAGGACGACGTCAGCGCGGTGCAGCTCGCGCTCGGCTCGTCGGGCGTGCCCGAGACCTTCGTCGTCGATGGCAAGGGCGTGATCCGCTATCAGCACATCGGCGACATCCGGCCCGAGCAGGTCCCGATGCTGCTGGAGAAGCTGAAGGAGGCGGCGGAATGAGCATCCACGCCGTGCCCCGTCACCCCGGACTTGATCCGGGGTCCCGCTCCCTTCCAGCGCGACCGAAGCAGAAAAGCAGGACCCCCGCTTTCGCGGCGGCGACGGCTTGGTGGGCGGTTCTGCCGATTGCTTTTCTGGCGTTCCTGGCTTTGCTGGCCGTTCCGACGCATGCGCAGGATTCGCTGCCGCCCGCACCCTATGCCTATCGCCAGCTCGACGATCCCAAGCTGGAGGCCAAGGCCCAGGCGTTGATGGTCACTTTGCGCTGTGTGCGCTGCCAGAGCCAGTCGATCGCGGATTCCGATGCGCCGATCGCCGGCGACATGCGCAGCCAGGTGCGCCTGCGCATCCAGGCCGGCGAGGACCCCGAGGCGATCCGGGCCTGGCTGGTCGAGCGGTACGGCGAGTACGTCTCCTACGCGCCGCGGGTGAACCGGCTGACCTGGCCGCTGTTCGCCGCGCCGGTTTTCCTGCTGCTGCTCGCGGCGGTCCTGCTGCGCCGCCGCTTCGTCCGGGGGGCGGGGCAGTGACCTGGGTCCTGGTCATCCTGCTCGCGCTCGCCGCCTTCCTGGCGATGAGCTTACTGCTTAGGAAGCCGCGCTCGGGCCGCGAGGCGATCGGGGCGGCGCTGCTGCTGGGCATCGCCGGCTACGCCGCGCAGAGCCATCCCGACCTGCCGGGATCGCCGACCGCCGCGCGCGAGACAGTAGGCGGCAATCCTGCCGTCGTGGCCGCCCGGAAGAAGCTTTCCACCAATTCCCCGGCGGCCGACAAGTGGCTGGTCATCGCCGACGCCATGGCGCGCAATGGCCAATATGCCGATGCCGCGACCGTCTTGCGCGGCGCGGTCGAGAAGGACCCGAAGAACTCCGACGCCTGGCTCGCCATGGCCAATGCCTTGGTGAGCCATGCCGACCAGCGGCTCTCGCCCGCCGCGATCCTCGCCTTCCGCCGCGCCGAGGACGCCGCGCCCAACAATCCGGGGCCGCCGTTCTTCCTCGGGCTGGCGTTGGCGCAGTCGGGCCGCTTGCAGGAGGCGCGGGTGCTCTGGGCCGATTTGCTGGCCCGCACGCCGCCCGATGCGCCCTGGCGCGCCGACCTGACCGACAAGCTCAAGCAGCTCGACGAGTTCATTGCCCAGCAGGCCGCCGCCCAGGCCGGCCAGCCGCGCTAAGACAAGCGCGATTTTGGGCCGTTGCGGCCCTCTTGTCATGCTGCTAAGCGCCCGCTTCCATGCCGCCTCGATGCGGTATCACGGTTGCGTGAGGGACTGGCGCAGTAATGGCCAATTCGGGTGAACTAACCGCCGGGAACTCCCCGGGAGAGGCGCCCGCTTCGGCGGCCCCGATTCCCGCCGCGGTCGTGGCTTCCACGCACGGGCATCATCAGGGCGGCCTGCTCAAGCTGGCGGTCGGTGCGATCGGCGTCGTCTTCGGCGACATCGGCACCAGCCCGCTCTACGCGATGCGCGATACCTTCGCGGGGCATCACCGCCTGCCGCTCGACCAGCTCCACGTCTATGGCATCGTCAGCCTGATGTTCTGGTCGATGATGGTCATCGTGACTCTGAAATACGTCACCGTCATCATGCGCGCTGACAACAAGGGCGAGGGCGGCAGCCTGGCGCTGCTCGCGCTG
>CALLNA010000169.1 GCA_938005655.1 uncultured Novosphingobium sp. | reverse complement strand
GGTGAGGTCCTCGGCCACGCCGCCGACCTTCTCCAGCGCCTGGTAGATCGGCACCGTGCCGATCGGCACCGAGCTGTTGCGAATGATCCAATCGCGGATGTTGTGGATGTTGCGGCCGGTCGACAGGTCCATGACCGTGTCCGCGCCCCAGCGCGTGGCCCAGACCAGCTTGTCGACCTCGTCGGCGACGGTGGAGAGCACCGCCGAGTTGCCGATGTTGGCGTTGATCTTGACCAGGAAGTTGCGGCCGATCGCCATCGGCTCGCTCTCGGGGTGGTTGATGTTGCTGGGGATGATCGCGCGGCCGCGGGCGACTTCCTCGCGGACGAACTCGGGCGTCACGTAGTCGGGAATCTCGGCCCCGAAGGACTCGCCGTCGCGGACGTATTCGGCGAGGCGGGCGCGGCCGAGGTTCTCGCGCTCGGCGACATATTCCATCTCGGGCGTGATGATGCCGCGCCGGGCATAGTGCATCTGGCTGACGTTCATCCCCGCCTTGGCCCGCAGCGGGCGCTGGACGACATTGGGGAAGCGGGCGACGCCGCCCGAGCGGTCCGGCCCCTTGAGGCCGTTGTCCTCGGGCTGGATCGCGCGGGCGTCGTATTCCTCGACGTCGCCGCGGGCCACGATCCACTCGCGGCGGCGCGGGGCGAGGCCGGCGGCGATGTCGATATGCGCCTCGGGATCGGTGTAGGGGCCGGAGGTGTCATAGACCCGCACCGGCGCCTCGCCGCTGCCCGGCTCCAGGCCGATCTCGCGCATGGCGACCCGCAAGGGACCGACGTGGATCTTCTTGGAGCCGCGGATCGGCCCGGTGGTGACGCCGATTTCGAGTTTGGAGTTGATGTCGGCCATGTTGCGCTTCTCCAGAAGGCGGATGGCGGGAAGCGCTTGGCGAGCGACCCTTCCCTCCGCCCGTGTTAACGGGTTCAGGTTCGACGGGTCGGGCAGCGCTACCTGCCCCTCTCAGCCGCATGGCTCCCCGGGGATGGGCTGGACAATAGGGACATGGCGCGGCTTAGTCCAGCCGGCCCCAGACGGATCGAACGATGACCCTGCTCTACCATCTCGACGCCCCCTCCGGGGCGGTCGCCGCGCACTTCGGGGCGAGCGCGGGGGCGGACCCGTGGGCGGGCGGCCATGTTGCGCCCGGGCGGTTCGCGCCGGTGGTGACGGCGGGGCGCGAGTTCGTCGCCGGGCCGCGTCCTTCCGGGGAGCCGACGCGGCGGATGATCCCGCGGCTGTGGGGCGTGCCGCCGCCGCCTGCGGCCGGGGATGCGCGCCAGGGCGTGGCCACGGTCCGCAACCTCGACAGCCCGTTCTGGATCGGCAACCTGCGCAACAGCGAGTTCCGCTGCCTGGTCCCCGCCACCGCCTTCGTGGAATGGGGCAAGGACCGCGACGCCGAGGGCAAGCGCCGCCGGCACCGGATCACCCTGGCCGACCAGCCGCTGTTCGCCTTCGCTGGGGTGTGGAAGGACAGCGAGGTGCCAAGCTTCGCCCTGCTCACCTGCCTGGCCAACGCTGCGCTGCGCGCGCTCGGGCGCGAGACCATGCCCGCGATCTTGCCCGCCGATCCGCGCGCCTGGGCAACCTGGCTGGGCGGCGGCTGGGACCGGGCGCGGGCGCTAATCGCGCCCTACGCCTCGTCCCTGACGCGGACGTGAGACGCCTTCACGAGACCGCCGCCATCGTCACCATGGACCCTGAGCTAAGTTCAGGGTGACGAGGAAGATGGGCCGGCCTCACCCCATATGCCGGTCGATGAAGGGGATGATCTTCTCCGGGTGGCGGCCGAAGTAGTTGTAGCCGTCCTTGAAGCGGTGGGGCGTGTTCTCGATCCACAGCAGCTCCTTCTCCGCGCTGCCGAGCAGGTCGAAGGTGGCCTGGGCATCCTCCGGATTGCGGGTCCAGGCGTCTTCCAAGACCTGGACCATCAGGACCGGCATGGTCACGCTCGGCGCCCAGAGGTGCGGGGTCATCTCCGCCGCGACGAAGGCGCCCAGCTTGAGCAGCTCCAGGTCGATCAGCTCTTGGTACTGCCGCACGCCCTGGAGTTCGGAAAAGGCGTCGTAGATCGCCGCCATCGAGACCACCATCGGGCTGACCATGCAACGCACGTTCGCGAACAGCTCGGGACGGCGGTGGATCGCGTGGTATTGCGAGTTGCCGCCCATGCACTGGCTGTAGAGCGCGACCTTCATCCGCGAGAGCACCGGGTGCGCGTCGACGAACTTCTTGACGCCCACGCAGTCGCGCCATTCCCACTGGCCGATGCCGCAGAGCCCGCCGTTGGCGGCCGCGCTGTTGCCGTGGTTGCGGATGTCGTAGGTGAGGACGTTGTAGCCCGCGTCGGTCAGGTGCTTGTACTGGAGCACGAAGTCGATCTCGACCGCGTCGAAGTTGCTCCACGGCGCGCCGAGGTGGCCGGGGAAGCCAGCGCGGCACATCGGCAGGGCGTGGTTGAAGATCACCAGCCGGTCGCTCTCGCCGCCCTTGGTCGGGATGTACCAGGCCTCCAGCGGCGTGCCGTCGTCCGAGGGTCGGTCCAGGCGGTCATGCCGTGGTCGTCCGGGGTCTTGTGGATCTCGCTGCGCAACGGGCGGACGATCTCGGCCGGGGCTTTGACCTTGGCGTGGTCCTCGGGAGAAATGGTCTCGGCCTGCCGCAGCGCGGCGGCCATGCGTTCGGGGGGAATTCTGCTCATCGCCGGTCTCCATTCCTTGCTGACGGCAGCGGGATAGACGATTCGGGATCGAGCGATTAGACACTGAAATCTGCACGAGCCTATCAGTCAGGTGATGAATGCGCCGCGAGGAGTTCGCCGATCTCGCCGCCTTCGCCGTCGTCGCGGAGGAACGGAGCTTCACCCGCGCGGCGGCGCGGCTCGGCCTCTCGCAATCGGCGGTCAGCCAGATCGTGCGGCGGCTGGAGGAGCGGCTCGGCCTGCGCCTGCTCGCCCGCACCACCCGCAGCGTCGCCCCGACCGAGAGCGGCGAGCGCCTGGCCGCGACGCTCGCCCCGATGCTGCGCGAGCTGGACCAGTCGATGGCCTCGCTCAGCGAGTTCCGCGACCGCCCCGCCGGGACCGTCCGCCTCACCGCGACCGAGCATGCCGCGCGCCGGGTGCTCGGCCCGGCCCTGGCGCGCCTCCTGCCCGACTATCCGGACATCGCGGTCGAGGTCGTGATCGACTACGGGCTGACCGACATCGTCGCCGACCGCTTCGACGCCGGGGTCCGCATCGGCGAGCAGGTCGACAAGGACATGATCGCGGTCCGCATCGGGCCCGACATCGCCATGGCCGTGGTCGGCGCGCCCGCCCATTTCGCGCGCCACGGCCGGCCCGCGGCGCCCGAGGAGCTGGTCCGCCACCCCTGCCTCAACCTCCGGCTCGGCCTCGGCACGTTCCATCGCTGGACCTTCCGCCGCAAGGGCCAGACGCTGCGGGTGCGGGTCGAGGGGCCGCTGGCGTTCAACTCGATCTACCCGATCCGCGAGGCCGCGCTCGACGGGCTGGGCCTCGCCTGCCTGCCGCTGGACGAGGTCGCGCAGGACCTCGCCGAAGGCCGGCTGGAGCGCGTCCTCGAGCGCTGGACCGCCCCGCTGCCGGGCTATCGCCTCTACTACCCCAGCCGCCGCTTTCCCTCGCCGGCCTTCGCCCTGGTGGTCGACGCGCTGCGCCATCGGGCGCGCTGAGCCGTCCGCGCCGGGAACCTAAACCCCGGCAGACCGCTTACTTCAGCGGGCGCGGGGGGCTATGCTCCGCAAACCCGTCGAGTCACCGATCCGCAGGTCTCAGGCAACAGGAGCAGGACATGGCCAAATCATCCCCCGGGCAAATCGACATCGGCATCGCCGCGAAGGACCGCGCGACCATCGCCGAGGGCCTCGCGAAGCTGCTGGCCGACACCTACACGCTCTACCTGACGACCCACAACTTCCACTGGAACGTCACCGGGCCGATGTTCAACACGCTCCACGCGATGTTCATGCAGCAATATACCGAGCTGTGGAACTCGGTCGACCTGATCGCCGAGCGGATCCGCTCGCTCGGGCACAAGGCGCCGGGCTCCTACGCGCAGTTCGGCGCGCTCGCCTCGATCAAGGACGTCCCGGCCGAGCCGCCCAAGGCGCTCGACATGGTGGCGATCCTCGTCGCCGGGCACGAGGCCGTCGCGCGCACCGCGCGCTCGGTCTTCCCCGCGGCGGACAAGGCGGGCGACGAGCCCACGGCCGACCTCCTGACCCAGCGCCTGACGGTCCACGAAAAGACCGCCTGGATGCTGCGCTCGCTGCTGGAGGGCTGACGCATCCGCGGGAGGGGCACGGCGATGGCGGCGGCGAGCGGGGCGGGACGATGATCCCGGCATCGCTGGCCGAATTCTACTACGCGGCGGAATGGGTCATCCGGCTGGCCATGCTGGCCGTGGTGCCGCTGCGCCGGACCCCGGCCGCCGCGCGCGGCTGGCTGCTGCTGATCTTCTTCCTGCCGGTGCCGGGGCTCCTGCTGTTCCTGGCGATCGGTTCGCCGCGCTTCCCGCAATGGCGCGCCGCCCGTTTCGCCCGGCTGAGGTCGTTCTTCGCCGATGTGTCGCGGCGGCTGCGCGCAGCCGAGGAAGTCGACCCTACCAGCGAGCCCGAGAGCGCCCGGCTGGCCGAGCGGCTCGGCCTGCTGCCGGCGGTCGGCGGCAACCGCGTCGAGCTGCTCGACCGCTATGACGAGGCCATCGACCGGCTCGTCGCCGACATCGACGCCGCGCGGGCCCACGTCCGCATCCTCGTCTATATCTTCGCCGACGACCGTGTCGGGCGGCGCGTGGTCGAGGCCCTGGCGCGGGCCTGCCACGTCCTGGTCGATCCGGTGGGGTCGCGGCCGTGGATCGACGGGACCCTGCGCCTGCTGCGCGAGGCCGGGGTCGAGACCCGGGCCGCCCTGCCCTTCCGCCTGCTGCGCGGGCGCACCCGGCGCGACATGCGCAACCACCGCAAGCTGTTCGTCATCGACGGGACGATCGCCTATACCGGCTCGCAGAACCTCGTCGCGCGCGACTTCCGCACCGGCATCGTCAACGACGAACTGGTGGCGCGGGTCTCCGGCCCGGCCGTCGCCGCCCTGTCCTCCGTGTTCCTCGCCGACTGGTACCTGGAGACCGAGCGCCTGCTCGACCGCGAGCCCGCGATCCCCCCGCCGGCCGGAGAAGCGGTGCTCCAGGCCCTGCCGAGCGGCGCCGACTATCCGCTGCTCGGCTTCCAGACCCTGCTCACCTGGCAGGTCGGGCAGGCGCGCGAGGAGATCGTCATCGTCACCCCCTACCTGATCCCCGACGAGGGCCTGCTCGACGCGCTCGGCACGGCGGCGCTGCGCGGGGTGGAGGTGCGGATCATCGTCTCGGCCGTGGTCGACCAGTGGCTCGTCAACCTCGCCCAGCGCTCCTACTACGACGAGCTGCTGTCGCGCGGGATCAGGCTCTACCGCTATCGCCGCCACCTGCTCCACGCCAAGGCCGTGCGGATCGACGACGACTTCGCCGTCATCGGCTCCAGCAACTTCGACATCCGCTCCTTCCAGTTGAACGAGGAGGTCAGCCTGCTGCTGCTCGACCACGACTCGATCGCCGCCCTGGCCCGGATCGAGCAGGGCTACCTGCGCGAAAGCACGCCCCTCTCGCTCGAAGAATGGCGCCGCCGCGGCCTCGCCGTCCGCCTGGCGGAAAACATCGCCCGGCTGATCAGCCCGCTCCTCTGACCCGCCCACACGATTTCGCTTGACAAACTGAACCATATGGGTTATATTCCCCGCCGTCGGATCGGTGGATGTCAACGCCAGTCCGACACGCAGCGGGTGCGGCAGAGGCGGTCAGCGCTTCGCTTCCTTGCCTCTCCGCTAATAACGGCCGGCGCTCAGCGGACCTGAGCGTCCGTTCCAATGGCCAAGGACCTTGCCCCGAGGCGGCCGCTTGCGAGCCCGACC